>JAZSIN010000063.1:0-3187 GCA_045533845.1 Eubacteriales bacterium
GTATTATAACAACCGATCGGGTATTTTCCCTGTCTCGTAGATCTCGCTGAGGATCTCGTCGAGTCCGTCAACGTAAACGAAAACGTTCTCTCCGTCGATCCTTTCGTGCACGAGAGAACGGTCAAAATCCTTGATCCCGAACTTCTCGTACAGCAGATTGATGACGCGCGTGTGCTCCATCGCGGTCTCTACCGTACAGATCGGGCGCGTGCCTGTCCGTACCGCCTCAATGCAGTCCCCGATCTTTCTGAAATCCTGACTTTTCGGACGTCCGTAGGATTTGATCCTGCCGTCGTGGAAATACGCGACGATCTCACTATGCTTGTCTCCCTCCTCGAAGCGCACCTCGGCGTTTTCAAAGGTGTAGGAGAAGACGGGCTCGACCTTCGTTCTTGCCGCGTGGCTCGCAACGAAGAGAAGCTCGGTACCGTCTGCGAGTGTCATCTCAACCGCAGAGGTGTCGAAATTCTCGATGTCGTTCGCGCGGCGGAGCCAAGCCCTCACGACCTCGGGCGACGCGCTCGTATCCATCGTGCCTCCAAGCAGAAAGAGCATATTGTGGAGGTAATGCGCGCAAGCGTTCGACGCGACCGAGTCGAGAATACGGATACCGTTCCTCTCGATCCGACCGCCCCAGCCGCTTCCGCGTCCGAAGTACGCGGTCTTCCGCGGCCAGCTGATCAGCGTTTTGAAGCGAATCGGGCGACCGAAAACGCCGTCGAGAATATCTCTCTTCAGCGCCTGAATCTCTGTGGCATACGACCACTGATAGCCGACCGCGATGAAGCGCCCGTATTCCTTTTCCCACGAAAGCATTTTTTCAGCCTCCTCGACCGTCGGACAGACGGGCTTCTCACACAGCACGTTCGCACCGTGCGACAGCGCAACAAGGCTTTGCGCACCGTGGAGGTGCGGAGGCGTCGCGATGAGGACGAGCTCTGCCGTATTTTTCTTGTAGAACTCCTCCATATCGCGATAAACGGGGATCCCCCTCCCGTAGATCTCGTCCTTCACGGGGCTCGCATCGATAAAGGGATCCACCACACCGACGAATTCTATATCCGCGTCCTCAGAGGACAGCAACGTTCGCACGTAGTGCCGCGCATAGCCGCCCGCTCCAACCTGCAATATCTTCATTCTTTATACCTCGATCCTGATTTTTTCACCGCTGTCGGCGGCATCACGCGCAGAAAGTGCTACGCGCGTAAGGTAGAAGATCTCGTCCGCAGAGATCACGTCCTCCCCCGCAAGAAAGGCGGTGAGAAGCTCGGGAGATTCCGTAAAGGAAAGCTCTCTATGTCCGTCCCCATCGATCAGCGTAACGCGGTCACGTATGACCTCAATTACACCTTTCGTCCCCGCAACGCGGATGCGGTCGTCATCGTGCGACGGCGCCCCCGAAGGGCGGTAGTAGTCGAGATTCACCGACGCCATCGCACCGTCTTCAAGCTCAAACTGACAGAGCGCGGCGGTCTCGGGTGAACCGAAGGACTGAGCCGTCACGGAAAGAAAGCGCTTTCCCGTAAAGGCGTAGACCCAATCGATCGCGTGGATGCCGATCCACGGGATCGTGCCGCCGTAAAGCGCGCGGTCGTGATACCACGCTGCACGCTTTCCGAACTTATAGCTCTTCTGTGCGGTGACAAGGCGTACCTCCCCGATCGCACCCTCTCTGACGAGCTGCGCGGCGTTGTAGAAGGAGGGACGGACGCGGAGATAATGCATCGCCGAGAAGCGGATGCCCGACTCGCGCACCTCCCGTTCGACCGCATCGAGCTCACAAAGCGTCGTCGCAACGGGCTTCTCCGAAAAGATGTCGATCCCGCGTGCGGCACACGCGCGGATGACCTCCCCCGTTCTCCCGAATACGGGAGAGACGACGGCGAGGTCGGGCTTCAGTACGTCGAGCATTTCCGTATAGGACTCGTAAAGGGGGAGCGGAATGCGACGAAGACGCTCCTCGTCCTCGTGCTCACTTCCTCGTGCGATCCCGAGAAGCGCGACGTCCTCTCGGTCCTTCAGAGCTGCGTATGCCTGCTTCGAGTGCCCACAGTTTCCGATAAAGCAGACCTTCATCTTATTCTCCATACACATCAATCGTCGTACTCGACGTACATCACGACGTCTGCGTGCCAGCCGCCCGTATGTGCGCCGTACGGACCCTCGTGCCAATAGACGGGAAGGTTATCCTGCGCGTAGATCGGTACGATCGGACGCCAGATCTTGATCCCCTTCTCGTTCGGGATCTTACGGATGGTCTGCGCGAGCGTGTAGGTCATGCCGCCGTCCATCGAAACGTAATTCTCGAGCACGCGGTTTTCCCCATCCTGCCGCGCGATGTAGAGGCGGTCGGTGTAGGTCGGTGCGGGATGCTTCAGGGAAAGTCCCGCGTTGCCGACGCCGTAGTAATACGCCATACCGCCGACGTAGGTCTGCGAGCCGTCGAGCATATTGTCAGGCGAGAGGAATTCCCCGCCCTTCGCGATCGGTGCGGAGAGATTCCACTTGCCTTCTCTGTAGGTCGCCGAGTAGTAGGTCAGCGTTTCGGGCTCGTTCAGGACGAAGCTCGCGACGCCGACGCGGTAGGGCGGCAGAGGGGATACCGCGCAAAGGCGCACGGTTGTTCCCTCGGGGGATTCGTAGACCACGTCGAGAGACGGGAGATCGATCTTGCCGCCCTCGTAAAGGTTCACGCCCGTCTTTTCGCCGTCCATCGTGAGGAGATTGCCGTCCTCGTCGAAGATGCCGCTGCGGACGGTATGGTCCTTCGAGATGCGCGGATGACCGTAAAGTGCGAACATCCACTGCTCGTACGCACCGCGTGCCTTCGTGCGGCAGAGCTGACGGTGAATATCGAAATAGAACAGCCCACCCGCATTTGATTCGAGGAACTTGTGGGGCTCACTCCAGGTCTTTCCCTCGTCCTTCGAATAGCGGAACTCCCACGTGACGCGGCTCACGCGGGCAAAGAGCCAAAGCTCACCGCGATGGCAGTTTTCGGAAAGCTGTGCGTATGTAACCGAGCCCGTGTATTCAAGCTCCTTTTCGGGACCGAAGGACATAATGTCGTACGGGCGCTCGGTCACGCGGTAGCGAATCGAGTTATTGTAGGCGTGTCCCGTATACGCGACAACGATCGTGCCGCTCTCCATCACAAGTCGGATCGGAGCCATGTCGTTCTGTGAGC
>JAZSIN010000120.1:0-3400 GCA_045533845.1 Eubacteriales bacterium
TGCAAACCCTTATGGCGTAAGGGATTTCGGGCTCTCGGATTTCTCGCATTTTTTTCGAATATATCTAAAAAAATAAGCCCTAAAAAGTTTTAGAAACACCTCAAAAACCGCATACACAGTTTTGAAAGCAAAAAAGAGAAAAGCCTTGAAAATGCTTGATTTTCAAGGCTTTTTTGAATGGCGGAGGGTGTGGAACGTAAAACGACCCTTTTTGAATCATCTACATTCCACACCTCCGCTCAAACCCGCAGGGACAAGCCTCACAGGTCATACCGGCATTCGGAAGCCTTGCGTCAGGCTCGTTTCAAATAATATCCCTTGTAGGTGGTGACCATAGCCGTCGCTGCGCTTGCAGGATCGGACAACAGCGCGCTATCAATGGCCGTACCGCTCGTCGCGCTCGACGAGGTGGCGTGGAACCAGCCGTCGGCAGCAGCGAAGTCGACTTCGACCAGAGCAGTTCCGTAGAACGCATTCTGGTTGATGGCCGTCACGCTTGCGGGAATATTCACCGACACGAGAGCCGAGCAGGAATAGAATGCGCTGGTATCGATGGTAGTCACACCTTCAGGGATGACGATGGACGTAAGGCTCTTGTTGTAGCTGAATACGCCCTGTCCGATATAGGTAAGTCCGTCGGGCAGAACGATCTCGGCAAATGCGCAGGAATTAAAGGTGTTGTTTTCCAATCGCGTGATATTCTTAGAGAGCGTTACTGAGGCAAGGGACGTACAGCCGTAGAAGGCGTTGCTGCCGATGGCGGTCACGCTGTCGGGAATGACGATGGCGGTAAGGCTCGTGCAGCGGTAGAAGGCGTCGTTTCCGATGGTCGTCAGCGTGCTGGGCAGGGTCACGCTTGCCAGCGCCTTGCAATCCTGGAACGCATCCTCTCCGATGGTCAGCAGACCCTCGGGGAGTACGATGGATGTGAGCGCAGAGCAATCCTGGAACGCGGCCTTACCGATGGCGGTCACGCCCGTGGGGATCGTAATGCCCGTAAGCGCCTTGCATCCTCTGAAGACGGAGTCTGCGATCTCGGTGAGGCTCGCAGGGAGCGTCACGTTCGTCAGAGCCTCGCAATAGTAGAAGGCGTTTTTCGCAACGGTGGTCACGCCGTCGGGAATGACGATGGCCGTCAGACTCTTACAGGTAGAGAACGCGTCGTGCTCGATGGCCGTCAGCGTGCTCGGGAGAGTCACGGAGGTGAGACTCGTGCAGTTGTAGAACACCTGGTAATCAATGACACTCACGCCCTCGCTCAGCGTTACCGAGGTCAGACCCGAGCAGCCCGAAAAGGTGCTGCTGGGAATCGTCGTGATATTCCCCGGGATCACGATCTCCCGAAGAGCCGTGCAGCCGGTGAATACGCCCGTGCCCATGGAGGTAACGGTGGTGGGAATTTGGATCGAGGGCAGAGCCGTGCAGTAGGCGAAGGCAGTGTTACCGATGGCCGTCAGCCCCTCGGGAAGGGTGATATCCGTCAGCAGCTTGCAGCCGTAGAATGCCTGAGTTTGGATCTCGGTCAGCGTGCTCGGCAGGGTCACCGACGTCAGCTTGACGCAGTTGGTGAACGCACCGATCTCAACGACCGTCACGCCCTCGGGGATCACGATGGATACGAGGCTCTTGCAGGAGTTGAAGGTATCATTGTCGATATAGGTGATATTTTTGGAAAGGGTGACCGACGCGAGGGACTCACAGCCGGTGAACGCGCTGTATTCGATCACGGTCACGGTGTCGGGGATCACGATCTCGGTCAGCGCCTTGCAGGTGTAGAACGCCGCGTTTCGGATGGCCGTCAGTGCATCGGGAAGGTCGACCTCCTCCAGTGCCCAACAGTTCGTGAAGGTGCCTCTTTCGATGACGGTCACGCCGTTCGGGAGCACGACCTCGGCAAGAGCGTTACAGCCGTCAAAGGCGAACTCGCCGATGGCCGTCACGCTGTCGGGAATGACGATGGAGCGGAGCGCCTTACAGTTGCGGAAGGTACTGCCGCCGACGGCGGTGAGGTTTCGGCTCAGCGTAACCTCCTCCAGCGCGGAGCAGGTTGAGAACACGTAGGCACCCATGGTCGTGACGCTGTCGGGAACCGTGACGCGCTCCAGCTTCGCGCAAGACGAGAACGCAGAGTCGCCGATGGAGGTGACGGTGTCGGGGATGGTGATCTCGGTGAAGGCGCATCCGTTGAAGGCGTAGCGGCCGATGGTCACGAGCCCCTCGTTCAGGGTAACGGACGCGAGATTCTTACAGCCTTGGAAGGTGTAATTCAAGGAGGTCACACCGGCGGGCACCGTGATCTCGGTGAGGGATT
Source organism: Eubacteriales bacterium (assembly GCA_045533845.1). Classification (GTDB taxonomy): domain Bacteria; phylum Bacillota; class Clostridia; order Oscillospirales; family CAG-272; genus JAZNOQ01. The sequence goes on from JAZSIN010000120.1 coordinate 2,312, forward strand.
CGCAGGTCTTGAAGGCATAGTCGCCGATGGAGGTAAGGGTATCGGGCAGGGTAATATCGCTCAGCTTCTTGCAAAGCTCGAACGCATACCTTCCGATGGAGAGAAGCCCGTTAGAAAGGCTTACCGAGGTCAGCGCGTCGCAATCCTTAAACGCCTGCTCTCCGATGGAGGTGACGCTCGCGGGGATCACGATGGCGGTCAGCGCGTCGCAGTAGCCGAAGGTACCGTACTCGATGGCGGTCAGATTCCTGCTGAGGGTAACGTCGGTCAGCTTGTAGCAGAAGGCGAAGGCGCTCTTGCCCAGCGTGGTCACGCTGTCGGGGAGGACGATGCTTTCAAGCGTCTCACAGCGGTTGAACGCATCGTTGCCGATGGAGGTGATGGTGCTCGGGATGGACACGTCGGTGAGCTTGGAGCATCCGCCAAAGGCGGAGCTGCCGATGGAGCTGACACCGCTCTCCATGGTGACCGCAGTCAGATTCTTACAGTTGTAGAATAGCTGATTGGAAACGGCGGTGACGCTGCCGGGGATCGTCACCTCGGTCAGCGCGTTACAGCCGTAGAAGGCGTTTGCGCCGATGGCCGTGACGGTATTGGGGAATAGGATCTCGGACAGGGCGGTGCAGCCGCTGAAGGCGGCGCTGCCGATGCTGACCAGCCCGCTGTGAAGCGTGACGCTTTCCAGCGCGGTGGCGTTGGTGAATGCGCGATCTCCGATAGAGGTTACGCTTGAAGGAATATCGACGGAGGTAAGCGCCTGAGCGTCGTAGAAGGCGTTGCTTCCGATCGTCGTAACGGTAGCGGGGATCGTGATATCCGAAAGCTTCCTGCAGGAGCTGAAGGCGTAGTCGCCCAGCGTGATCAGACCGTCGGAAAGCACCACCTCGGTCAGCTCGGAGCAGCCGTAGAAGGACATATAGTTCAGCGTCGTGATGCTTGCGGGAATCGTCACGCTCCGGAGCAGCGTGCAGTTGGCAAAGCCGTTCTTTTCGATCTGGGTAACGGGGGTATAGTTGTAGACCGAAGGAAGAACGACGTTGCTCGGCATACTGCTCTTAAGTCGGATCGTAGCCATGTCGTTCTGTGAGC
>JAZSIN010000084.1:0-20972 GCA_045533845.1 Eubacteriales bacterium
CATATACGAATACGCCGCGACGGTGATCGCGCCGACGTAAGGCGTCTTGAGCGCATTTGCAACGCTGATCGCCGTGGGACCGTCCGCCGCACCGATGATCGCGATCGAAGCCGCGTCCCTTACGTTCGGGAAGAAGATCGACGCCGTACAAAGGGTGAAGAAGATACCGAACTGCGCCGCTGCGCCGAAGATCATCAGCTTCGGGTTCGACAGAACAGGCCCGAAGTCAATCATTGCGCCGATGCCGATAAAGAGGAGAAGCGGAAAGAGCTCGTTCGCGATACCCGCATTATAAAGTGTTGTGATCGGACCCAGTGCACTGCCCTCGACAAACGCGCCCGTGAAATTCAGATTCACGAGAATCGTACCGAGGCCGATCGGAAGAAGCAGTGTCGGCTCCATCTTGAAGCGGATCGCGAGGAAGATGAGAAGCCCGCCGATCGCGAGCATTACAAGACTCTTCCACGTGTCGCCGATGTTCATAACGAGCCCCTCAAGGTTTTCAAATAAGACCGCGAGTTGTTCCATTTTTCACTATCCTTTCGTTTTTTTAGCCGCTCCGTGAGGCAAGCCAAAATCAAATTTATTATAGCAAATTTTTCCCAAAATGTCAAGGACTATGCGGGAACAGAGGCCATAAAAAATGAAATTTCCGCATTCGTCATCTTTCTTGACAAGCGCACAGTGATGCGTTACAATAAAAATGAAAACAAAGCTTCATCGTTTTTCAAAATGTTTTTTCAAACAGGCAGATTTCCGAGAAGATCCCGTCCTATTAGGTGAAGTGGGTCTCTTGAAACGAGGCGTTACGGAAGGAGGGGTGGCACGCGTGGAGGACGAAAAGATCATCGACCTGTTTTTTGCGCGGGACGAACAGGCACTCTTTGAAACCGAACGCCTTTACGGCCGGCTCTGCCTCACGGTAGCGAGGAGCATTACCGAAAACGAGGCAGATGCCGAGGAATGTCTCAATGATTGCCTTGTCAGACTATGGAACGCGATACCGCCTAAGCACCCGAAAAGCCTCAAGGCTTTTGCCCTGCACACGGTCAAAAACCTTGCCCTCGACAAGCTTGAACGAAGGAAAACCAAGAAGCGCGCGGCGATCCTTCTAGAGCTAGACGAGTGCGTCGGACAATTCGCAAGCAATAGCGAAGGCGAAGAGCTTCGCACCGCGCTGAACGAATTTCTCGAAACGCTAGACCGCGTCGATGCCGTCATATTCGTCAGAAGATACTACTACTCTGAGCCCGTAAAAAAGATAGCAGAGAGATTCGGATGCAAGGAAAACACGATCAGTAAGAGGCTTGGCAAAATGCGCCGAAGGCTTCGCAAATTTTTAGAGGAGAGGGGGATCAGCATATGAAAAAGTCATTTGGAGAGCACGAGAAGCAAAAGTGTCCCGAAAATGGTGCGCATCTATACCGTGCGATCGACTACATCGATGAAAAATGGATCATGCTCGCAAACGATCCCTCAGTGACGCTCGCGCGGACAGTTCCTGACCGAAAACGGCGTTCCGCCAATCCTCCGAGCCCCGTCGCCGTTGTGTGCGCAATCCTCCTTCTTCTCCTCGTCACCGCCGAGCTTTTCTCAGCTGTCGTTGTGTACAGCGCCCCCCTCACCATTTCGGAGATCTTTGCGCGCGAACACAGCGAGCGTTACAGCGATGCAACCGATGACAGGACATACACGGAGCTTCTCGCGTACTGTGAAGAGACCACGTTCTTTCTAAGGCAGTACGACGAAGTAACGAAAGCCGCCCGCACGGGAAAAATCGCGTTATCCGAATACCGCGCCTATATGGAGCGCTATCACTACCTCGAGCCGCGCGCCCTTTCACTCGAACGTTTTGCCCGGTATGCTGAGTATCTGCGGGGCGTAGAGACTGAGCACGGCGTCGAGGTTCAGATTCTTTACAGATCCGCATGGGAGCGCTTTTTCGAAAGAGATCGCTTCCCAATCCTCATCGCTTCCCTTTCCGTTTCCGCCTGCCTCATCGCGATCCTCGCGTGGCGGTACACCTTTTCAAAAAGGAAACGCGTAGCGTCTGCATTCACGATCGGCGCATCTGTTTCGCTCGTCCTTTGCCTTATAGAGCTGATGATCTTTTTCATCCTATGCCGCCCCGAAGGACTCGCGGCGTCGATGGTCTCCCTCGAACGTTTCTCCACATTCCCGCCCGCGCTTACGATCGGGGGGTACCTTACGCTCCGAATCCTGCTGACAGCCCTGCTGTCCTCGGCAGTTGCCGCCCTCCTCACTTCCCTCCTCGTTCGTCTGCCGAAACCCCAGCCCACTCCAAAAGAAATACAACGCTCAAAATTAGAAAGGAGATTGATATGAAACGATCTGTTTTCATAGTAGCCCTCTCGCTCCTGCTTCTCGCCGGGCTCACGTCCTGCGTCCCCGCAAATAGCGCCTTCTTACCGCAATATACCCCCTCGGAAAAGTCTGCCGAGGAAATCGTGCTAAAGGATCCGAGCTTTAAAGCCCTCGCCTCCTTCGACGGCTTTTCCGCGACGCGTGAGCCAATCAAAAACAAGGCAAGCGGCATATCGGCGACCTTTAAATCCCCCACAGTCAGCAGGGGAATCCTCGCGGACTACAACCGCGTGGTCGCTCACGGCAGTTATCTCTACTATCGCTCGAAGCAGCAGGGCAGGACGGACTTCCGCCGCGTGAGCACGGAGACGGGCGAGATTGAGACCTTTTCTCCCGCCCACACCGACGGACTTCTTCTCAGCTTTACCGTCATCGGAGATGAGAACAAGCCCTATATCTTCTATGCAGTAAACTTTGGCGAATCAGACTCGGCCCTTCTGAAATCCGACGTTTGGTCCAGCGGTCTCTACGCCTTCGACACAGCGACGGGGCAGAATTATACCATCATTGAGGACTGTGCCGCAATTCATCGTATCCACAGATTTGCAGTCAGCGGCAACCGTATCTATCTCAGCGCCGCGATCTACGCCTTGAATACCGAAAGCGGAAAAATCACCACAACGAGTGCGCTCCTTTCGGTATCGACAAGCGGCGGCGACGTCGACGTCCTAATCTCAGACGACAGGCTCGATGAATTTTTTCTTTCAGATGGAGATGTCTCGGTTACAACCTTCCGTCTCGATGAAACCTCCCCTACGGACAAGGGCGCAGAGCGGGTGATCCGCATCGACTCCGAAAACGGTGAGGTGAGCATTCGCGATATGCCCGAGGCGCTCTGCGGTGCGGCTTGGCGCACGGTCATCGGGGACAGCGTGTTCTTCCACCGCGACGACGACTGCTTCTATCGCCTTCCCCTAAGTGACCTCTCGGGAGATCCTATATTCATCGCAGAGGCAGAGGCAGAAATACCGATGTACACCGACAAAGCACTTTATGCATACGGCTGGAACGATGGCCACCACAACATAGATCTGAACACCTTCTACCGAATCAGCACCGACGGCACGCGCGAAAGAGTATTCGGCAGCGAGAGCCTCAAGATCTATGAAACGGTTTTAGAGCAGGACGGCATTCTTTACTGCCGTACATGGGGAGACGCATACCTGATCGCGATCGACCTCGGAAGCGGCGAATATACCGTCCTTGACACGCACCCAGACGCGTATTAAACAAATTTCAAACAAAAAGAAGGGGAATCCGATGGATTCCCCTTCCCTTATACTCACCTTCACCCGATCTTCGTTTCGATCCGGATCGACTTGATGACGGGCTGGTCCTTCGACGCGACCTTACCATTTTCCCCCGCGGGTACGGTCTCACAGATGTCGTCAACGACATTCATCCCCTCGACAACCCGACCGAACGCGGCGTAGTCACCGTCGAGATGGGGGCTGTCCTTGTGCACGATAAAGAACTGCGACGACGCGCTGTCATAGTACGGGTCCCCGCTTCGCGCCATCGAAACGACGCCTCTCGTGTGCGTCAGATTGTTCTCAATGCCATTCTTACGGAATTCGCCCGTGATCGTTACCTTCTTACCGCTCGCATCGGTGTAGCCGCCCGTGCCGTCGCCCTTCGGGCAACCGCCCTGCATCATAAAGTCCTCGATGATGCGATGGAAGGTCAGACCGTCGTAAAAGCCCTTTTTCGCAAGCTTTACGAAATTCTTGACCGTGATCGGCGCAACGTCGTCGTACAGCTCGAGCTTGATCGTGCCACGGTCCTCGATCTCGATATACGCGTATTGCGTACGGGGAAGCGCAAGAAATACGATTCCCGCAACAACGAGCACAGTGGCTGCGATCAGCGCGATCCGTGTGTAAAGATTCATTCCCGCAGACGACTTCTGCGCCGTTTTCTTGTTACCCGCGCGATGAGGCGCGTTCCGTCTTTTCTTTTTTGACATAAGGATAGGTCCTTCCTGAATTGATTCTACCTATATAGTATACCAAAAAGAACGGAAAAAGTCAACCGCGCGGCGCGTTTTTCTTCATCCCACACCGTAATTTTTTCGAACCGATTGACATTCCAAACGAAATGTGCTACAATGAGGAGGTAAGAATCTTCAGCGAAACGAGGTTCCCCCTATGAATTTCGATTTTTATCTCCCCACCCGCTTCGTGTCGGGCTTCGGATGCGTCAAAAATAAGAACGCATCCCTTCTTCTCGGAAAGAACGCCTTCATCGTGACGGGCAGAACGAGCGCGAAAAAGTGCGGTGCGCTTGACGACGTCACGTCGGTCCTCACCGAGAACGGCATCTCCTACAGCGTTTTCTCCGAGATCGCGGAAAATCCACCACTTCTCACCTGCTTTGAGGGCGGCAGACTTTGCCGCGAGAGCGGCGCCGATTTCGTGATCGCGATCGGCGGCGGCTCGGTGATGGACGGCGCAAAGGCGATCTCCGCATTCGCGACGAACTTAAGCATCTCTCCCGAGGAGATCTTCGACGTCGCACGTCTCTCCCCCTTCCTCCCGATTGTCTGCATTCCGACGACGGCGGGCACGGGCAGTGAAGCGAATCCCTATTCGGTCCTCTCCCTCCCCGACGGCAAGAGAAAACAGACCTTTAACGCACCCTTCTCCTATCCGCGCGTGTCTTATCTCGACCCCGCGTACACGCGCTCCCTCCCTCGCGATTATACGCTGAGCACCGCACTCGACGCATTCGCTCACGCGATCGAGTCCTTCCTCTCTCCGAAATCGAACGTCTTCTCGGAGGCGGCGGCACTATTCGCAGGAAAGGAGATCTGGGACGTCCTGTCGCAGTACCCCGACACCTTCACCGACGAGATGAGAGAATCCCTCCTCTACGCGGCAACGGCGGCGGGTATCGCGATCAGCATCACGGGAACGGGCTTCCCGCATCCGCTTGGCTACTCCTTAACGATGCTCGACGGCGTCTCGCACGGCGCTGCCTGCGCGATCTTTGAAGGGGACTTCATCGAGTACAACGAGCGAAGCGAGATCGGCAAGGAAAGGCTCGCGCGTTTCTACGATCACCTCGGTGTCAAGCCGAAGGTGCTGCGCGAATATCTCCCCGCCCTCTCGGGGGTCAGTCTCACCTTCACAGAGGACGAGATCCGAGAGAGAGTCGAGCTCATCAAGGGCGCGAAGAACTACGGGAACAGCCCGTACGTCTTGTCGGAAGACGAAATGTACGACATTTACAGAAAGCACTTTAAGAAATGAGGTAAATACAAATGTTAGAAGAACTGAAAAAGGAAGTATACGAGGCGAATATGGACCTCGTCCGCCACAATCTCGTCCTCTTCACCTGGGGCAACGTCTCAGGAATTGACCGCGAGAAGGGACTCGTCGTCATCAAGCCCTCGGGCGTATCCTATTCGGAACTAAAGCCGAGCGACCTGCCCGTGCTTGACCTCGAAACGGGCAAAACCGTCGAGGGCACGCTCCGTCCGTCGTCCGACACCCCCACCCACCTTCAGCTCTACCGCGCCTTCCCCGAGCTCGGTGGCATCACACACACCCATTCGGTCTACGCGACCTCATTCGCGCAGGCGGGACGCGGCATCCGTCAGTACGGAACGACACACGCCGATCACTTTGCGGGCGAGATTCCCTGTACCCGTAAGATGACTCCCGAGGAGATCGCAGGCGAGTACGAGCTTGAGACGGCAAACGTCATCATCGAGACCTTCAAGAACGGTAACCTCTCCCCCGCAGAGATCGCGGCAGTCCTCGTCTATTCGCACGGACCCTTCACCTGGGGCAAGAACGCCGCAAAGTCGGTCGAGAACGCTGCTGTCCTTGAGACCGTCGCGCAGATGGCTTTCCAGAGCGAGATCCTTCAGGTCGCAGTCAGCGGCGGCGCAGAACTGATGCAGCAGGAGCTTCTCGAAAAGCACTTCTACCGTAAGCACGGCGCAAACGCGTACTACGGGCAGAAGTAATATCGGAGAGACGCCATGGAGCCTTTATTTCAAAACAAATATACGAGGACGAAAAAGGATTATCGCGCGTTTTACCTGTATATCTACTTCCGCACAGCGATCTTCGTCGCCGTTGACATTCTGATGCTGCTTCTGACCGCCGTTGTAGTGCTCAATGGGATTTTGAACGAAGTATGGTCGTTTGAGTTTTTCATAGTCCTGCTCTTTTACGAGCTCCTCCGCCCGTTCTGCGTATGGCATCATACCAAGCTGGGGCACAAGCGGGATATGGAGCAGGGCGGTGAAAGCGGGGTAGAAAGCACCGTCAACTTTTCGGAGAACGCGATCGCGCTTGACTCCTCCGTCGGCACACATTATGACATTCCCTACTCACAGATCAAGCGTGTGTACTCCGCGAAAAACCATTTCTTCCTTCGGAGCAGCTCATCGTTCGTATACATCATCCGCAAGGATTCCTTCACGGTTGGAGACCCCGCTTCCTTTGCGGAGTTCCTGCACAAAAAAGGCTTTCGCGTGAAAAAATAACATAGTTAAAAACGGATGTCACCGCACTCGCGGACGGCATCCGTTTTTTAACGCCGATGCGATGGGGACCCTCTCCGTCACCTTCGGTGACACCTCTCCCACGGGGAGAGGCTTTGTGAGTAGCCTCCCTCTTTGGGGAAGATGCCGAGGAACGAAGCGGAGAGGGCAAAATTCCCGCAACACATCATCATTTTTATTTTACATAAAATTTTACATACGCTATTGACAAAGAGAAAAAATTGTTGTATCATTGTATTAGTACAACAGTACAAGAAAGGAGGAGTACATTCGTGTCCTGGAAATTCAGTCGCACGGAGGCGGTATTCATTCAGATCGCCGCACGCCTTCGGCAGGAGATCCTCTGCGGCACCTACCCCCCGGGATGTCAGATCCCGCCCGTCCGCGTGATCGCACTTGACGCGGGCGTCAATCCCAACACAGTACAAAAGGCTCTTTCCCTTCTCGAAGCAGAGGGACTGCTCTTCACCGCGACGACGGTCGGCAGATTCGTCACCACCGACGAGTCGATCCTCGACGCCGCGCAAAAAAAAGCAAAGCACGACGCCGTCCGAGCCCTCGTCCGCGAGGCTTTTGCTCTCGGCGTCACGAAGGAAGAGCTGATCGACTACCTTGAAAAGGAGGAATCGCAACATGAGCACACCGATTCTGGTCTGCAGGAATCTCTGTAAAAGCTACAAGCCCGGCGTTCCCGTTCTTCAGAACCTGAATCTCACGATCTCGGGCGGGAGCATCATCGGACTTCTCGGTCCGAACGGCTGCGGCAAGTCCACCCTGATGAAGCTCGTCACGGGGCTTCTCACGCCTGACAGTGGCGAGATCGAGATCATGGGTGAGCCTCGGAGTGAAAAAAGCAACGCTTACGTTTCCTATCTCCCCGAGCGCACGTATTTCAATAACTATATGCCCGTCGAGGATCTGCTCACCTACTTCTCCGAATTCTACGAGGATTTTGACGAGACCCTCGCACGGAAAATGCTCTTCGACCTTGGCATCGATCCGAAGGCACTCCTTAAGACCCTCTCAAAGGGCACGAAGGAAAAGGTTCAGCTCGTTATGGTCATGGCACGCCGCGCAAAGCTCTACCTCCTCGACGAGCCGATCGCAGGCGTCGACCCCGCCGCGCGTGACTACATTATGAATACGATCATTCAGAGCTATAACCCCGAGGCGGCTGTCGTGATCACGACACATCTCATCTACGACGTTGAGCCCATGCTCGATAAATTCGCGTTTATGGGCTACGGCGGCGTCATCAAGCTCGCAGGAAGCGCGGACGCGGTGCGCGAGGAGCACGGCAAGTCGCTCGACGAGCTCTTCCGGGAGGTGTTCAAATGTTCCTGAAGCTTTTAAAGCACGACTTTAAGGCGGTCTTCCGCTATTGGTGGCTCCTTCTTCCGTCACTTCCTGTTCTCTGTGCCCTCCTCGGCATCTCGCTTCGCTTTATGACCTTCACGGCCCAAGGCTCCGAATCGTTCGCCGTCGCGTTGCTCGTGATCCTCGTCGGGCTCTTTATGCTGTTCGCGTTCATTCTGGTCGCCGCATCGGCGCTCGTTACCCCGATCCTTTCACTCATCCGCTTCTATAAGCACTTCTACACCGACGAGGGCTATCTCACCTTCACCCTCCCCGTGAAGCGCAGCACCCTCTTCCTCTCGAAGCTCGTGAATGCGCTCATCTTCGACTCGATGTACGTCGCCCTGATGACGGGCTCGGTCTCGCTCCTCATTCTGATCGTCGAGCCTCGCGCATTCTCCGAGATATGTAGGCTCCTGTTCGCGAGCTTCCCCGCCGAGATCGGCGTATGGGTCTTTGTTTTCCTCCTCGAGGGACTCCTCCTCAGCATCGCTTCTGATCTCTTCTCGAATCTTCTGCTCTACTTCTGTATCACGGTCGGCGCATTGATCGTGAAGAAGGCAAAGCTCGTCGCGGGGCTCGCGATCTACTACGGCGTCTACGCAGGACTCAGCACCGTGCTTCGTTTCGTCTTTGCGTTCTCCCCGTATTCGCTCGCCATGTATGTACAAATGCTGGAGGGAATGTCCATACACGAGGTGCTCGCGTCCATCGCGATCCTTCTTCTCATCGTGATCGCCGTCATCCTGACCCTTGCGTTCACACTCTTTTCGATGACAGTCGGACGGATCGAGCGAAAGCTCAATCTGCCTTAAAGGAGGTGCCGATATGAAACGATCTACGAAAATCCTGTCTCTCGTGCTCCTCGTCTGCACCCTTCTCGCGTTCCTCCCCTCCGTATTTTCCGTAACGGCGGACGCCGCAAGCATCCTCTCGGATAAGCTCACGGAGTTTACTGTCTCGGAGGACGGAGAGACACTCTACCGCAATGGTGAAGCACTCGTCCTCGTCAAGGTCTCGAAGCGTCTGAAGCTCGATCCTGCGGTTGAACTCGAATACGCGAATACGCTATACATCCCCTATGGGGGCTTCGGTGAGGCAACGCTTCACTCCTACGACCGTGCGGGCTGCTTCGTCTGGGCGACCAATCGGGACGGAAAAACGCTCTTCTACGCAAATCAGGCGGGAGCAGACCTGCTCCTTTCCCCATTTGGGAATGAAGCGGCACTCTTCCGCTTCCTCGAAGCCGAGCACAAACGCGCCGCGATGTCGAGAGAAACCGTCCTTGCGCTCGACGAACGGCTGAAGAACGGGAAGGATCTCGAGGGATTCAAGTCCTCCTTTCTGAAAGATCTCCCCCACTACACGATCGCCGCATACGACGAAACGCTCACGGTGCGGATCGACCACGGCGCGATCTACCTCTACGACGACGAATATTATTACGTCAACTATCTGGACCTTGAAGACGGACACTTCGACGAAAGCGGAAGCTTCACCCATCTACGCGGCTCAGTCATCGCGACAAAGCTCGACGGGAAGCTGACGAAGCAGACCGAGGATCTACTCGACGAGACCGTTCGCTACAACGGTGTATCGCACACCGAGGGTACGATCTCCGATATCAAAGATCCGAGCGAGGGCAACTCCTCCTTCCTCTTCTGGTTCACCTTCGTCCTCCTCGGCTTCATCGCCCCGCTTCCCTTCCTCATAATGGGTCTCATCTTCCCGTGTTCAAAGAGACGTAAAAAGCCGAAATATTGGTTCGCGGTCGCGATCGCGGCAGGCGTCTGGCTCCTCGCGTCGATCGCGCTGATGCTGATGCTGCTCCTCTTCTGACGCGGCATACGCACGTAAAGCGAATGCGAAATTACCCTAAAAAAGAAAATCTGCGTTGCAGTAAAACCGCCTCCGACGGATCTCCGTCGGAGGCGGTCTTTCTTTACGGTCGGCTCTCCCTCCCCACCTTATTCGGGTAGAGCAGGCGCGCGAGGCGTTCCCCCATCGGCATCGCCTCGACATCCTCCCGCGCTATCACCCCGCCGCAAACACCGGTGAAGAGATAGACGAGCACCGCGATGAAAAGCGACAAGATAAGCTTCCACGGGGAAGATTCGCCCGTCCGCACGAGAAGAAGGTAGATTCCACTCGCGAGTCCGACCGACAACGCGGACGAAATGAGCGGCTTCCATAATAATGTCCCGATCCTGTCAATCCCCTTACAAAAGCGGAAAATGAACGTGAGGTTTAGAAGCGTGACGACGAGATTACACGAAAGAGTACTGATCGGCGCACCGTAAATATGCACCGTGGGCATCCCCACGAGGAGATATTCAAGCACGATCTTGACCGCTCCCCCAAGCACCATAGAAAGAAGTGCGCGACCGGGGTGTCCGTAGGTCGTGAGGATCGCGTTCGTCACGGTGATGAAGGCAGAAAAGAGGATCGACAGCGCAAGTGCGGACAGCAGAGGCGCAGCGACCTCCACCGCCGCAGCTTCTCGCGGATAAAGCAGGGTGAGGATCGGATGCGCGAACACCGAAAGTCCGACTGAGGCCGGGATCGCGAGGAGCGCCGTTACGCGAAGCGCAGACGTAACGGCAGTCCGTTCCTCTGTCCATCTTTTCGTTCGGAGCGCCGCCGAAAGGAGTGGGACGAGGGCGAGCGAGATCGGCGTCAGAAGGGACGTCGGGAGATTGAAGAGCGGAAGCGCAAGATTGCCGTAGGAGCTGTACAGCGTTTCCGCAATCGGGAGCGTGAAGCCCGCATCCTGAAGCCGCCCCGGGATCAATACCGTATCGACGACCGAAGCGAGCGACAAAACGACCGACGAAGCGGTAACGGGAGTGGCGATCCGCAAAATGCGCACAAAGGAGGATTCCCACGTTCCGTCGTACGCCTTGTCGACGTGCTCCCCGAGCGGAATAGCGGGAGAAAAGCCGAGCTTCCAGAAAACGAGCACTATCGTCGACAGTAAAACGCCGAGCGTCAGTCCCATTGTTGCAAAGGCGGCACACGCGGGTGCGCTGTAGCCGTGCGACACTGCGTAGCGGGCGAGAAGGAGACCGAAAACAAGCTTCCCCGATGACTCGATCACCTCGGAGACTGCCGTCGGTGCCATTTTCCGGAAGCCCTGAAAGTATCCTCGGATCGCCGCTGAAGCCGAGGAAAACAGAAGAGTCGGCGCGATCGCCCGAAGAGAAAGCGCGGCACCCCGAAGTCCGATGCGGAGTGCGATCCACTCCGCCCCGAAAAAGAGAAAGAGACTCCCTGCGCCCCCGAGGAAGAGAAAAAGGAGGAGCGCCGTACGGTAAACGCGCGTCGCACCGACGGCATCCCCCGTCGCCTGTCGCTCGGAGACGAGGATCGAGACCGCAAGCGGAAGTCCCGCCGATGCAATCAGGTAAAGCGTCACGTAGATGTGATTTGCCGCGAGAAAATACGCCATTCCTCCGATCCCGACGAGTGACACGAGCGGAATGCGGTAGAAAAGTCCAATGACCTTCGACAGAAGCGCCGCGCCCGATAGGAGCCCAACGCCCGAAAAGAATGCTTTGTTTTGTCCCTTCGGCGTCCCCTCTCGCTTTCCACGGCGGAGCGCCGTCTCACCCCGAATGCTCTCCATAGCTCCCTCACGAAAAAAACAGGAGCGGCGCACGGTCGTGCGCCGCTCTCCTCGGTTTAATATACGCAAGGAAAAAAGCGAATATTCGGCTTTTAAGACTTTGCTTCCTTGGAATAAAACGCCTCGATCTCGCTGAATTTCTCGAGATACGCGTCTCCGCTGAGGTATTCGTAAGGATACTTCGGATTAAAGAGACGTCTGATCGTATTTACGCTTTCTCCCGACTCCCCATCGACGTGCGACTCGACAAGCTTCGTGACCGCGCCCGCACCCGCCGCAAAGATCGAGTGGATTTCCTCCATCATATAGATGTTGTAAAGTCCCTCAGTACCCTCAAGCGCGAAGCCGACGTTTTCGTAGTTCCCCGCCGTGTTCTTCTGACGGTACATATAGTACGGACGGTAACCCATATCCTGCGAGCGGATCTGCGAGTAGTCGATGCACTTTCCGACGTCACCGCCACGCATCGAATAGATCCCCGCCCCGCGCTTCAGGATCTCCGCCGAACGCTTCACCGAGAAGGTATGTACGGTGATATTTTCGGGGCGAAGTTCGAGGATCTTGTCCATCGTCTGAGAGAAGGTCTTGAAGGAATCCCCCGGAAGCCCCGCGATGAGATCGGTGTTGACGATCGGGATTCCCGACTGACGCGCCGTTTCAAAGGCTCGGTAAAAGTCCTCGACCGAGTGTGCGCGGCCGATGCCGTACAGCACCTCCTCCGAGAGCGTCTGCGGGTTCACACTGATGCGCGTCACGCCGTACATAGCCGCGACCGCGAGCTTTTCCCCGTCGATCGTGTCGGGTCGACCGCATTCGAACGTAAACTCCGAAAGGCGCGAGACATCGGTGCATTCTGCAACCGTCGAAAGGAGAACGCGCATCTCGTCCGCCGTAAGGATCGTGGGCGTTCCACCGCCGACGTAGACCGTACGGACACGAAGTCCGAGGCGGTCGATTGAGGAAAAGATCTCCCTTACCTCGCGGCAAAGCCGCTCGAGATACGCGGGAATCAGGGAAAGAAGCCTTTTCGAGGTATAGGAAACGAAGGAGCAGTATTCGCACCGCGTCGGACAGAACGGAATCGAAATATACACGCTGCAATCCTTCGGATCGTGTGCGCCGACGAGCCGCCGCTCGTTCAGGGCAACATCGATCGCAAGCGACGCCTTCTTCGGGATCACGAGATATTCGTTATTCAGGATCTTCTTCACGCGTGTCTTGCTCATTCCCTCGTCAAGGAAGGACATCGCCACTTTCGACGGGCGGACGCCCGTCAGCATACCCCAGGACGGACGATAGGCACGCAGAGAGGAGCAGGCGGCAAATACAGCAGCGCCCACCGCGATCTTCCGCGCGCGCTCGTCGGATACTCCGGGATGACCCGTCGGGTAATGCTCGGGATGATACAGTCCCTCTCTCTCTGCCTCGGCACGCTTTTCACCGATGGTGAGCACGGCACTTGCCACGTACCCAACATCGCTTTTTTTCACGCGAACCGAAAGCACGGGTGTCTCGGGCGTTTTTTCCTCTCCCGGTGAAAACTTTTCCCCGGGGAAAAAGATGAGTGCAAGGGTCTGCACGTAATATACGTTGATCTCTTTATCAAGATCGAGAATCATAATCTGAAGTCTTTACGGGCGAGCCCGTTTCCTTTCCGTTTATAATGAGACCGTCAAGCCTTCTTTTTTCGTAAAACGCCACTCTCAAGCACGAAGGTCACGGGCCCGTCGTTCACGAGTGAGACCTCCATATCCGCTCCGAAACGTCCGGTCTCGACGGGGATCTCCTGTCCCATTCGCTCTGCGAAATGCCCGTACAGCTCCTCGGCGAGTGCAGGCGGCGCGGCAGTCGCACAGAAATCGGGACGGTTTCCGTGCTTATACGAGCCGCACAGCGTAAAGTTCGACACGATGAGCGCAGAGCCCCCGACATTCTTCACCGAACGGTTCATCTTCCCATTTTCGTCGGAAAAGATGCGGAATTTCACGATCTTATCGACGAGGATGTCGGCGTCTAACGTCTCGTCCCCTGCCGCGACGCCGAGAAGAATGCAGAGTCCCCCGTCCGTGCTTCCGACGGTCTCGCCGTCAATTCTGACCTCCGCGCGCTTCACGCGCTGTAATACTGCCGTCATAGCGTTTTCTCTGTCCTTTTTTGTTTAAGAATACTGACCGCGCGAGACGCTTTCCACGTCCGCGATCCCCTTGATACGGGAAACGATCGAGTAGTAATGCTCGAGATTCTTACAAAGCACGGTGAGGTTCACCACGATCATTCCGTCCTGCAGATTCTGCGTGCTGATCTGACTTAGCGTCACGTGCATATCAAGCAGTGCCGTCGTAATATTCGCAAGAAGCGAGATCGAATTCACAGCGCGGATCGACATCAGTGCCTCGTAGCTGTTTTCGGCGTTCTTTCCGCCCGTCGGCGTATCCCACTCGGCGCGGACGAAGCGGTCCTTCGCTTCCGGCTTTTCGAGACCCGACGTAACGTTCGGACAATCCTTTTTGTGGATCGAAATGCCGTATCCCTTCGTGATGAAGCCGATGATCGCGTCTCCGGGAAGCGGATTGCAGCACCGCGCGAACTTCACCTGACAGTCGACGTCACCGTCGATCAGGATACCACCCGTCGAGGCGCGCCGCTTCCTTCCTTCACGGAGAAGCTGATCGGTCTGGACGGTGGGCGTGGGCTCCTCAACGGGCTTCACTCGCTTATCGTATTCATCGCGCAGCTTCACGAGTATCTTCGACACCGCGAGTCCACCGTAGCCGAGCGAATTATAAAGGTCCTCGTAGGAATTCATTCCAATGCGCTCGGACAACGCCGTCACGATCTCATCGCGTACGGCGGGCGTGACCGCACGTCCGAATTTTCGTATCTCTGCATCGATCATACTGATGCCGAGCTCGATGTTCTCCGTCCGCTTTTCCTTCTTGAACCATTGACGGATCTTGTTGCGCGCCTCGCTCGTCTTAACGATCGAGAGCCAATCACGGCTCGGTCCCTTCGCTACCTGCGACGTGATAATCTCAACGATATCTCCGTTCTGCGGCACCTTGTCGATCGGTACGATCATGCCGTTGATCTTCGCACCGATCATACGGTTTCCGACTGCCGAGTGGATGTTGTATGCAAAGTCGATAACGGTCGAGCCCTGCGGCAAGGTGATCACGTCTCCGCGCGGAGTGAAAACGTAGACCTCCTCTTGATAGAGATCGGTCTTGAGCGCGCGGATCAGCTCCTCGGAGTCGGTCGTCTCGGTCTCCTCGAGCATCCGCGAAATCCATTCCAGCTTTTGGTCGGTCCCGCCGCGCTTCGCCGTGCTGCCTGTCTTATACTTCCAATGCGCCGCGATACCGTAATCGGCGATGTGGTGCATCTCCCAGGTACGGATCTGTACCTCGAAAGGTATGCCCTCTCTGCCGATGACCGTCGTGTGGAGCGACTGATACATATTCGGCTTCGGGGTCGAAATGTAATCCTTGAAGCGCCCGGGGATCGACTTGTACATCTCGTGTACAATACCGAGCACGGTGTAGCACTCGAGCTCGGTGTTGACGATCACACGGAGCGCGTAAAAGTCGAAGATTTCGTCGATGGACTTCGACTGATTAAACATCTTTTTGTAAACGCTGTAGGTCGACTTAATCCGTCCCTCAATGCGGAAGGAGATCCCGTATTCCGCGAGCTTCGTCTGCATCTCTCGGCGGACGTTGTCGATGAGGCCGGTATGCTCTCCGTAGTGCTGCTCAACGCCCTCCTCGACCTCGCGGTATCCAATCGGATCAAGGTAACGAAGGCTCAGATTCTCTAGCTCATGCTTGATCTTCTGAACACCGAGACGGTGAGCGAGCGGCGCATAGACCTGCATCGTTTCGAGCGCGGTCGCGCGTTGCTTTTCCTCCTTCTTGACCGAAAGCGTCCGCATATTGTGGAGCCGATCGCAAAGCTTGATCAGAATGACGCGGATGTCCTTCGACATCGCGAGGAGCATTTTCCGAACTGTTTCAAGATGCGCCTCCTCCTTTTCCGAGACGTCGATCGGTGCGATCTTTGTGAGTCCGTCGACGAGAAGTGCAACGTCATCTCCAAAGCGCTTCCGAAGCACCGAGAGCTCGACCTGACAGTCCTCCACGACATCGTGCAGAAGCGCCGCACAAATCGAATCGGTGTCAAGTCCGAGACCGGCAAGGATCTCCGCGACCGCGATCGGATGCGTGATATAGGGCTCTCCGCTGATGCGGAACTGTCCCTCGTGAAGTTTCTCGGCAAAAGCGTACGCCTCTCGGATCTTGTCAAAATCATATTTACTTCCGCTCGCCTCAAGGACGCCGATGAGATGCCTGATATCACTGTGTACCATATCCGTCTCTATCATACGGAGCGCACCGTCCTTTCCAAATGTCTCTTTTTCATCTCTGTCTCTCTACGGCAAAAGAAAGCCGCACACGCGTTTATTTTGCGGCGTCACACTGTCTGCGTAGTGCGCGAAGCACCGCCGAGGTCTCGAGCGGGGTCTTCCCCGCGTGCCGATTCACCCCGATCCTGTAGTAGCCGTCCCCCTCCGCTTCACACGTGCAAAGCCTGAGGTCGACGAGAATATCGACCGCGCAGAAGAACTTACCGTAGCCGATCCTACGCTCTCCGTAAAGATTCATCGCCGAGAGGATTGACCGCTCGGAGAAGATCTCCTGTCCCTGCCTGCATTGACCCTTCAGGTAGGAGTAAACAACCGCAACGTCGTCTCTGTAGGGGAGAAAATTCTCTTCGGGGGAGAAGGTGGCACCGTTTCGGATCTCCATAAGGCGCTCCTTCTCGTGTATCAATTCTGCAAGCGCGGTCTTCGACGGCCTTACCTCGTGAAGCATCAGTTGAAGCGTCCTGAGGTTACGGTATTCGTTGATATCGAGCGTAAAGATGAGGTCGATCCGCTCGCCCTCCGAACAGGCAAATTGATACGCTGTCATATTGAAGTACATCGCGTAGAAGGTGATCCCGTTCCGCTCGACAACGAGCTTCAGGTGCTTTCCGCCGCTGATCGGAATGATCTTGCGGATCGTCACGTCACGGAGCAAGAAGGTCGGCGCGGGATTCGAAACGCCGTACGGCTCGAGCCGATAAAGTTCGACCGCAAGCTGCATCGTGAGCTCCTCGATCGCGACCTCGCAGTCGGCCTCGACCGAAACCTGCATTGCCTCCTCCGGAATGCGGGAGCGTACGTATTCGTTGATCCGGTTGCGGAAGGCATCGACCTCGGAGCGCCTTACGGTCAGTCCCGCCGCAAGCTCGTGTCCGCCGAATTTGCACAGCAGATCCTCGCAGTAGCCCATCGCGTCGACGAGATTGATTCCCTTCACGCTACGTCCCGAGCCCTTTCCGATGTCGGTGCCGCAGGGCTCTCCTTCGACCGATCCGTCGAAGGAGATGAGGATCGACGGCATTCCGTACCGCTCGGTGAGGCGGGATGCCACAATCCCGATAATGCCCTGCTGCCAATAGTCGTCCGCAAGAACGAGGAAACGGTCGGTATCGAGATACCCCTCCTCCTCGATCTTTCGGTACGCCTCCTCGGCAATGCGGTTCTCCTCGACCTGTCTTCTGCGGTTGATCTCGCAAAGCTCCTCCGCGAGTGCCTCTGCTCGCTCGTCCGAATCGGCAAGCAGAAGCTCGACCGCCTTCGTCGCACTGCTGATGCGCCCCGCCGCGTTCAGCCTCGGCGCAAGTCCGAAGCCAATGAAGCCCGAGGTAATCTTCCGCTTCTTCGGCGCTGTGCGCGGAGAAAGCGTCGACGAGGATCTCGTTGCCGCAGGCGCAGAGGAGGATGCCTCGATCAGGGCTGCCAAACCCTTTCGTCCCGTTGCCGCGATCATACGGAGTCCGATCGTCACGATCAGACGGTTCTCGTCTCTGACGGGCATAACGTCCGCAATCGTGCCGATCGCCGCAAGGTCGGCGTATTCGTTATACACGCGCCGTACACCCTCAATCATCGCTTCTCCCTTTTCTCTCGAAAGCGCCATTTCATACGCCGAGAGTAGTTTGAAGACGACGCCGACACCCGCAAGCTCCTTAAAGGGATACGGACAGTCGGGACGGTGCGGATTGACGACCGCGGACGCCTCGGGCAATTCGCTCTTACACTCGTGGTGGTCGGTCACGACCACGTCCATCCCCTTCGTTTTTGCGTATTCGATCTCCTCGTTCGCGGTGATGCCCGTGTCGACGGTGATCATCAGGGTGATCCCCTTCTCTGCAAGGCGGTCGATCGCGGCGCACGAAACGCCGTACCCCTCCCCACTTCTGCTCGGTATGTAGTATTCTACGTCCGCACCCTTCGACCGAAGGAACAGGTAAAGCATACTGACCGACGTAACGCCGTCGACGTCGTAGTCGCCGTAGATCACGATGCGCTCACCGTTTTCGATTCCCTCCCGAATCCGCTTTACGGCGGCGTCCATATCCTTCAGGAGGAAGGGATCGTGGAGAAGCGCATCGTCGTTCCGAATGAACGCCTCTGCCTTTTCCTTCGTTTCGTAGCCGCGGATATAAAGAAGCCGCGCCGTAATAAGGGAAACTCCAAGCGCCTCCGCGATCTCTCTGACCGCCCGCTCCCTCGCACAGTCCGTTTCGCTTTCCGTAGGAAGCTCGTAGCGGACCCTCCAGATCTTTTCCTTCTGTCCCTTTACTTCCTTTTTCTCGTTTCTATCAGTATCAGGCGTAACACCTGTGTTAAATTCAAGCTCTTCCATCTGTATCTGACTCTCAATTCTATCTTTCAAATTCATAATATAAGATTCCTCACGCCACCTACACACAAACGCTCTCTCCGCTTCACGCCTCGGAACAAGAGCAACACACCGTAGAAAAAACGTTATACCATTTCCCCCAAAAAGGGGCTGTAGCGCCGAATGATAGCAAGCGCCGCACGGATCCCATCCACCGCAGCACTTGTAATACCGCCCGCATAGCCCGCGCCCTCTCCGATCGGATAAACGAGCGGAAAGCCGACCGCCGTCAGGTCATCGGTCCGCAGAATCCTTACGGGAGACGAGGTACGAGTCTCGACACCCGTGAGCACAGCGCTTCTGTCGTCGTACCCACAAAGCTTCCGTCCAAAGGACGAAAAGCCGCGCCGAAGCGCCTCAGTCACGCCACTCGGAAACAGCGTGTCAAGCCGCGCGGGCGTCACAATACCGCGCGAATAGGTCGGCTCGACCCGCGACGGTCCACTTTTCAGCGTTCCGTCCATAAAATCGCCAAGGAGCTGAATGGGCGCCGCATAGTCACCGCCGCCCATCTCGTACGCCCTTCTTTCAAGTGCACGCTGATATGCGATCCCGCCCTCAGGCGTGTTCCCGTAGTCCTCGCACGAGACCGAAACGGCGACTGCCGCAACGGCGTTTTTCCCGTCACGCGCGTAACAGCTCATACCGTTCACCACGACGCCGCCCGCCTCAGACGCCGCCGCAACGACAGTTCCGCCGGGGCACATACAGAAGGTGTAGACCCCCCTATCGCCCGTCGTATCGGATAGATTGTATTCCGCGTGGGAAAGCGCGGGATGTCCCGCGTAGTCACCGTACATCGCTTTGTCGATCTCGCTTTGGAGATGCTCGACGCGAACGCCGACCGAGAAGGGCTTCGGCACGACGGGAAAGCCCGTCCGCATCAGCATTCCTTGCGTATCGCGCGCACTATGACCGAGCGCAAGCACGAGCGGACCGCAAAGGATCTCCCCGCCGCTCGTCCGAACGATCAGAGTCTTCCCATCCTTCGGATTTTTGATCGCATCAAGCCGCGTTCTATACCGCACCGTCCCGCCGAGCGCCTCGATCCGCCCGATCAGCCTTTCAACGACGCCGACAAGGAGGTCAGTCCCAATGTGCGGACGAGCGTCGGTGAGGATCTCGCGAGGCGCACCGCATTCGACGAATTTCCGCAGCACGTACGCGCACTTTTCATCTCCGATGCGTGTGATCAGCTTGCCGTCCGAGAAGGTTCCCGCACCACCCGCGCCAAACTGCACGTTTGATTCGACATCAAGCACACCCGTTTTCATAAAGCGCTCGTTCGTCTCGACACGCCGCCGCACGTCGTCACCTCGATCGATGAGGATCGGGCGGTAGCCCTCCTCCGCAAGCAGGAGCGCACAGAACAGCCCCGCAGGACCCATTCCGACGACGAGGGGACGCCCCTCCATCGCTTCGCTTCCCCGTACGATCTCGGGCGTTCCGTCGGTATCGACCACCCGCGCATTGATACGAGAAAGTGCTTTTTTTTCGTTTTCGGAAAGACGTATCTCGCTTTCAAAGCGTGCAAGCACCGCGTAGACCGCGCGCACCATCCGTTTTCCTCCGCGCACGCGCGCGTCGATCGAGCGGCGGTAGACCGAGAATTCCGCCTTTTCCCTGAGATTTACCGATCGAAGAAGCCGCTTCGCCTCCACAAACGCTTCCTTTTCGGAGGCTTCGAGAAAAAGCGATATTCCCGAGAGGAGGATCGCCCGTACGAAGGAGGCACCTATACACTTGTTCCGTTCTTCTGTACGCATATTCTTCCTCCCTTCGGCTTCATAGGAAAACATACCGCTCTCGAAGAGACGGTCGGTCTTTTCGAGAAGCGGCTGCTTTTCGTCGTGCAAAATTCGCGAAAAGGGGATCCGTTTGTTACCGCTTATCGTCCGACGAAGCGTCCTTCCGACCCTTTTCCTTTTCGGGCTTTTTGTGCTTTTTCATCGTCGAGACGGTCAGCGACGAGCCGTCGCCCCAATCCTCGAGCTTCGTGTTGTAATTGCTGAGCAGAAGCGTGAGCTCGGTGTGAAGCTCCTCACGGCTGTAGCCGCGCTTCAGCTCGTCTCCGAGCGCAATCGAGATCGTTCCCGTTTCCTCCGAGACGACGATCGCAACGGCGTCGGTGCATTCGCTGATGCCGATCGCCGCCTTATGGCGTTCACCGAGCGAATCATCGAGCCCCTCGGGATCGGCAGGCGGTAGCTGACAGCCCGTCGCACGGATCCTTCCGTTTTCGATGGCCATCGCACCGTCGTGGGGGGGGGATCCGTTGGAAGAGAGCGTACGGGACAGGGCA
>JAZSIN010000232.1:0-2590 GCA_045533845.1 Eubacteriales bacterium
CATATACCTCACCTTCGGATAGCCCGAAGGTCAGATATAGAGGTGCGTCCGGTATAATTTGGTGCGCAGGATAGAGAACCGAGAAATTGACCGTGACCGATTCACCCGGTGCGAGCGACAAGAGAAGCGGGGCTTCCTCCGTCAAGGTCTCGTATTCCTCGCTCGGTTCGATCACGGGCGTATCGGAATGCGTGATCTTGTCGAGGACGTAATTATCTCCGCTAATATCAATGTTGGCGTGCAGATAGCGCGTAAGCTCTGCACCCGTATTGTTCGTGTAGGTCAGCGTCCCCTCGTATAGAATCGGCTGATTGTTATACCACGATTCCGGAATGCTCTCGAAATCAACACGCACGGTGACGCCGTCCATCGTATTTTCAAAGGAGCCGACCGAAGCTCTGCGCGCCTCCTCGGCAGGAGGGGGATCGGTCTCGCCATCACCCGACGCCCCTTCGGTCGGCTTCCATTCTTCCGTGCCGCTGTCCTCGGGTGTTTCCGACGACTCGCCGTCACCTCTCGTGCCGCAGGAAAAAAACGAGAAAAGGAGGCAGAGGGTGAGGAGTAGGGTTAAGAATTTTTTCATTGAGATCCTCCTGAGTAAAGCACTATGGAGCCTGATACCATACAACAGCGTATTCCGCTGGAATGGCTGACGTAGGCTCTTCGGCGTAGATGTCGTCCGCATATCTTCTTATTCTGATTTCAAAGGAAGTTCCCCCAAACGGTTCAAACTCCAGAACCTTAACGTTCTGATATGCAAACAGTAAGCCGTGAATCATATCGCCATAATCGTCGTAGACATCGATTCCGAGAGTGGGAACAAGATAATCCTCAGTAAAGGTAACGGGTCTCATGTATACGAAGGAAACTCTGACGGGATTCGTATCATTGCAGTTGAGTGCGTGATAATTGGAAGCACCTAACGTATTGGAAATCAATCCCTCGATCGCCCTCGTCTGTCGGAGGATGATCGATTGTCTGACCTTTTCTCCGTCGACTACACCGGCACCGAAAGTCTGATATCCATTTTCTCCGGTTTCGTAGGAATGAGCGTCTAATGTGGAGCAGACGATCGTTGCCTTGTTGAGTGCAGGATTATCGAGATAAATCTCGCTTCTCGACATCATAATTGCGATCATAGCAGTGATTACCGGTGCCGCATAACTAGTACCGCTTTTCGTTGCCCCATTATCATATTCGGGGAAAGAATAACTTCCGGGGGAAGAAATATCCGGTTTCGACGGAAGGGTTATAGAACCACTGTAATAACTTGAAGTAGAATTCATTTGATTGTTTCCGGCATCAAAATTACCAACAGCTATGATATTATACGCCATCGCTCCACTAGTAATACCGGATGAACCGCTATTTCCTGCGCTCGTTACAACTGTTAAGTTATATGTGCATATAAGTTGATCTATATAGTAGGATGCTGCTCCGTAAGTGTTTAGATCATCCAATGTGCCGGTAACGGGGGTATTTATGGCAGCACTTATATTGACAACCGTAACGCCATTTGCAAGTAGCCAATCAAATTCTGTATGAAAGGTAGTTGAATTTGGAACTGCACAATAGAAGGTTGCACAAGGAGCAAGGGAAGTTAGTATTTCCAAAACATTCGAGGAATGATAATGTTGGGACTTTTTGGGATAGTGACGTATAATTTTTCCTGCAGCATCCAACGCGGAGTACGTACTGCGAGGCTCTGGATTGCCTGCATCTATCATTCCTACTTTCACAGTAGTATTGGTGGGCATATACGCTCGAAGATTCTCGGCATTGATGTATTGAATATTTTCTTCGATGGTGTACCCGAAAGATTTTGAATTAGAGTTGTTTGCACCTAAGGACGCGGAGGGGAGATCGGTTTCAAGTATTCCTTCCTCATAGTAGTCTATGAAATCGACAACGGGAAGGTTCGCAATTTCTTTAATACGCGCGGGAGTAAGCTCCGCTATGATCGTGGGAAGATAGACGCTACCGTAAACGATTTCATCCTCGGTAAGAAATTCCGAGTCGAAGTATGCGGTATACGGCTCGTAGCAATAACGAAGGGCGGCGCGTTTGGTTTCAATCGTGCGCATTGTCGTGTTCTCTGCGGTAGAGGAGCGCTCGGTTTCCTGCACAGTTGCAAGACGCGCCTCATAGGATGGGATTGCTCCGGTCGCAAGGGCTTCGGGGGAATCATAATCCTTGAGCCAAATCGCGACACGAATCGGGTCTTGTGTTCGTGTGTCCATGAGTCCCCGTAGGGTTGACGTCACGACGACGGGCGGTGATCCCTTTTCAATGTCCAGCGCTTGCGCCGAGAAAAGGAACGCGGGGTAGGTCAGCAGTACGCACAAAACGACCGCCAAGACCTTGAATCACTTACGGTTCACAATTTTCATCGTGATTCGATTCCTCCTTCAAAAATTTTTTTGAAACCCAAAAAGCACACGGATACCCCATCGCAAGGAGTTCCGTGTGCTGACTTCAAAATAGATCTTATATTCGCTTATGGAAGCGGAAAGTCACGTGCGGATCCCTACGATGCAGTCGTCGGCTTTCTGTTTTCGATTCCATTTTACCATAATTTGGAGCGGTTGTC
>JAZSIN010000129.1:0-2720 GCA_045533845.1 Eubacteriales bacterium
GGGTAGACACCAACCAGTCGGGTGCCATTGATATGGCAGACAAGATCGGTATTATCGGAATCAACGGCTCCGAGTCATACGACGGTATGCTTCCCGCGTTCGACATTGATATTATCGGCAAAAAGGATGACGGCGGTCTCGAGCTTGTCTGGGATACCGAAAAGGTATCGAGCGCGATCGATCTCGAGATACAGCTTTACAACCAAAATAACGGCGCTTGCTTGCACAGCAGCAGCGCCGAGCTTCGCGACAAGTTTACAAACGGTGGTTCTCTTTTCTGGATCCACTTGATTTATGCGGATGCTGCAACCAACCAGGCTCTCAGAAGTATGGATGATTCCTACGGTCTTATTCCTCTTCCCAAGTATGATGCAGAACAGAAGGATTATCACACCGCAGTTCAGGATGCATACTCGATTATGTCTGTTATGTCAACAAGCAAGCAGCTTGAAGCTGTCGGAACCGTGCTTGAGGAATGGAACTATCGTTCATATATGGATATTCTTCCCGTTTACTGCGAAGTCATTATGAAGACCAGATACCTTGCTAATGTTGAATCGGGTATGATCTTTGATATTATCCGTAACAGCGCAAAATTCAACACCGGTATGATATACAGCAGCGAGCTTGACGGCATTGCAAATATGAACCGTGACGTTGCCAAGAGCGGTGTCAACAGCTTCGCATCTACTTATAAACAGAAGCAAAAGATATACGCAAGAAAGATCAGCGATCTTCTCAAGTATTTTGACGACAGAGCACAGTAAAAATAACAAACCGGCTACCGCGAGGTAGTCGGTTTGTTTATTTATTGAAACTTAAAATCCCGCTTTCTTTGAAAGCTGGTTTACGTCGATGTCGGCGATGGAGCCGTCCTTGTCGGGGTTGCGGACGCCAAGGCGGTAAAGACCTTGGTAGATACCGTTCTCGATCTGCATAAGCTCCTCGTGGCTTCCTTCCTCGGCGATGTGACCGTCCGAGATGACCGCGATCTTGTCTGCACCGCGGACTGTTGAAAGTCTGTGTGCGACGACGATGGTGGTTCTGCCCTTGCAGAGCTCGTCGAGTGCCTGCTGGATGAGAATTTCGGTGGTATCGTCGAGCGCGCTCGTTGCCTCGACAAGAATGAGGATCGAGGGGTCCTTGAGGAATACGCGCGCGATGGAAAGACGCTGCTTCTGACCGCCCGAAAGCTTGACTCCGCGCTCACCGATCTCGGTGTCGTAGCCGTGCTCGAGGGTGGATACCCAATCGTGGATGTTTGCAAGTTTAGCCGCTTCAATGACCTCCTCCTCGGTTGCGTCGAGGCGTCCGTAGAGGATGTTGTCGCGGATAGAGCCGTTGAAGAGGAATACGTCCTGCTGAACGATACCGATGTTCTTTCGGAGTGAGTTCATAGTAAGCGAATTAATGCTCTTGCCGTCGATCTTGATGTCGCCGCCCGTGATCTTATAGAATCTCGGAATGAGGTGGCAGATAGTGGTCTTACCTCCGCCCGAAGGTCCGACAAGCGCGAGCTTCTGTCCCTTTTCGACGTTAAGAGAAATGCCGTGGAGGACTTCTGCGGAATCCTTGTAGGAGAACTCGACGTTCTCGAACTCGATCTTGCCCTCGACGCCCTGAAGCTCGATCGCATCGGGCTCGTCGCGCTCGGGTTCTGTGTCGATGATCTCAAGGAAGCGTTCAAAGCCGGTGACACCGTTCTGATACTGCTCCATGAAGCCGATAAGGGTGTTGATGGGAGAGATGAAGAGGTTGATCGACACCATAAATGCCGAATATTCGGGGATCGAGATGCGGCCCGCGTTGATGAAGAGACCGCCCGCGATGAGGATGATTACGTTGAAAACGTCGGTGATGAAGGAGGTTCCCGAGTGGAACTTGCCCATCGCGTCGTAAGCCTTCTTACAAGCGTTGATGAAGGCATTGTTGCCAACTTCGAATTTCTCGGTCTCCTTGTCCTGGTTTGTGTATGCCTTTGTGACACGGATACCCGAGATCGAGCTTTCAAGCGAGGCGTTGATGACTGCATTGCTCGCGCGGCGCTCGGTGAATGCGGAGCGCATCTTTTTGCGGAAGTAAGCGGCAACGATGATGAGAATCGGCACGCAGACGAAGATGATGAGGGTCAGCGCCCAGTCGATCGTGCAAAGATAAACGAAAGCGGCGATGAAAGTGACCGAGCTGATGAGCAGGTTTTCTGGGCCGTGGTGAGCAAGCTCGCTGATCTCGAAAAGGTCGGAGGTCATACGGGTCATGATCTTACCCGTTTCGTTCTCGTCGTAGAAGGAGAAGGGAAGCTTCTGAATGTGCGCGAAGAGGTCGCGGCGCATCTGAGCCTGCATTCCGACACCGATGAGGTGACCGTAATACTGAACGAAGTAACGCAGGAAAAGGCGGATGATGTAAAGCGCAAGAACTATCGCGCTTGCCGTGATTATCATTTTTGCAGTCTGCGTTCCGTCAAGGAAAGCTTCGAGCATCGTTTCGGTGATGATCGGGTAGACCATGCCGACGAGCGCGATAACGAGCGAGGCAAGCATATCGAGCGTCAGCATCCCGCGGTGAGGTTTGTAGTAAGCAATGAATCTTTTTAACATTTTTCGCTTTCTCTTTCGATTGGATTAAATATATTATGTATATTATAATACATTTTTCGGGGAATGTCAACTCTTTTCTCATTTCTGCAGGAAAAAAGTGGACAGTGGTTAGTGGACAGT
>JAZSIN010000044.1:0-1994 GCA_045533845.1 Eubacteriales bacterium
GGACGGGGGGAGAGCTCGTCGGGCATTCCCTCGACCCGGAGGGAGGGCGTGTACGGCGTTTCCTCGGCACAGCCGTCGTAGTCAAGGGAGAAGCCGAGCTGATTCGACACCACACAGATGGCGCCCGATCTGTAACGGGGATTCACCCGCGACGGCGTCTCCTCTGTGCTTTCGGCGACCTCTACACCGTTTTCGGTGAGGACGAAGCGCGCGGCGGGGCGGTTCTTCCGATAGGTCGAGAAATTCTTGTTCGGGCAGTAGACCGTGAGGGTGAGGATGTGCTCCCCGACGGGGAGAAGGGAAGTAAGATCGACCTCCTCGAAGACCTTTTGGGTGGGGAGATCGGGATAGGCGTGGAAGAAGATCGGGCGCGGGACGTCGTCGAGAAACAGCGCGAAGTCGCCGTCGACCGAGACCGCGAAGCGGTAGCGCGCGTTTTCCTTCACCGATACGGGGATCAGGAAATCGGCGTAGCGGTTGACCGACTCTGCGTCCGCGTCGCACCAGATCCATTTTGCACTCGAGAAAAGCTCCATAGAAACCTCCGTTTTGCCGCCGAGACGGCACAAAAGGGCAGTAAATAGAAATACACCTATATCATACCGCATTTCTGCTTGATTTTCAAGAGCTTACGGACAATTTTTATCTTTCGGGAAAAATTTTTCAAAAAGGTCTTGCAATTTCACTTTTGATGTGGTATAATAGCACGTACGTGAATTTTCAGATTTATGATATTTTTTTCTTGGAGGTCCCATTATTATGGAAATCGCTCTCGGTATTGCGATGCTCGTGCTCGCAACGGCACTCGTCGTATGCGTTATGCTTCAGTCCGGCAAGGACAAGCAGCTCTCCGGCTCGATCGCCGGTGTCACGGAGTCCTTCCTCGGCAAGGACAGAGCAAAGAAGACGGATAAGGTCCTGAACAGACTTACCATCATTTGCGGCATTCTGTTCGTCATTCTTGACGTCGTGATGTACATTTTCGTCATCAACGGCTGATCGAAGGGAATATCCCACAGGAAAAAGCACCGTATACGTTCAAGGTGAGAACGTCGGCGGTGCTTTTTTCGTTTTTTTGAAGGGCTCGCGCTACAGAAAAAGCCCCCGCCCAAAAACGGGCGGGGGAGAGGGCTTATCTTAAGTGAAAGCAGAGCCTATAAGACAGATCGTGAGAGTGAAACGATTCACTTTCAGATAGACCGAAGGTTATGGATTGCTCGCAGTCGGGAATGGTTAACTGCTCGGGGTAAGCAACCGAAAAGTTTATCGTGACCGTTTCACCCGGATCGAGCGTCAGAAGGATCGGCGTTTCGTTTGTCAAGGTCTCATACTCCGTGCTTTGCTCGATCTCCGGAGTATCGGAATATGCAACATCGTCGGAGTCGTACTGCACGAGGTGTATATCAAATCCGGCAAGAAGGTAGCGTGTAAGTGCTGTACCCGTGTTATTGGTGTAGGTCAGCGTTCCCTCAAGCGCTTGATACGGAGTTTGATACCACTGGGGAGGAATGCTCCAAAAATCAACGTTCACGTTCATTCCGTCGAGCTCGATTTCATAGTGACCGACAGCGGCATCAATATACTCTTTTGTCGGAGGTGGCTCGGTGCTACCGTCTCCGGTCGAGTTTCCCCCTGTTCCGCTTCCCTCGGGCGTTTCGGAGGAGTCACCGTTACCTCTCGTGCCACAAGAAAACAGCGAAAAGACAAGGCAGAGAACGAGAATTAGGATTGTAAGCTTTTTCATAGTATACCTCAAGAATTTCATTCCGTGGGATTTTCATCCCCCCGCCCGATGGTACGTTAATTCCACCACATCGAGGCGGCTTTCACCCATTACCCGTTTTTACGGACTTTCAAAACAAACGGGGGACAAGAATTACTGCACGACAAAGAAAATGTTGCTGATACCGTTTTTAGGGGGGTCAAGGAACTCTCCGTCGTGCAATTGGAAATCTAGGGTGACGTAGCAATCGTACCTTTGCGTTTCTTCCGGG
>JAZSIN010000112.1:0-3740 GCA_045533845.1 Eubacteriales bacterium
GAACACAGGCGTGTGCGATATAATAATAACGTATAAAGTGAGGTGTAGATATGGCAGATCATCAAAATAAAAAGCCTTGGCGTGCCGAGCTTCCCGAGGAGGAGCTTGACTACGAGGAGGAGCGCCTCCGCCACAAATGGGAGCTTGAGCAGAAGCAGAAGGAGACGCAAAGAGAAAAACGCCTCCGCGAGCAGAAGAGACGCCTCAGAGCGCTCCTTCTTCTCTCAGTTGCGGCTGCGCTTCTGATCGTCCTCCTTACGGTATTCACCGTGAACGTGATCGTTCCGTCGGTGCGCTATCAGAGGGCGGTACGGCTGCTTGAAAACGGCGCGTATTCGGAGGCGATCGTTGCCTTTCGGAATATGAACGGATATAAGGATTCGGAGGAACGCATGAAGGCGGCGATCCACCTCGAGGCGGTGAAGCTTTCGGGGAAGGAGGAGGTCACGTACGAGACGAGCGAGACCGCCCCGTGGTTTTCGGTCACCGAGGGAGGGGTGCTTGATTTCAATAAAGACCTGTACCGCGGGGATTGGAGCATCACGATCCCCGACGTCTTCGACGGCGTGCTCGTAACGACGCTCTCGGAGCAGATCTTCGCACACCGCACCGAGCTTCTTTCGGTCACGATCAGCGATTGTGTTCAGTCGGTCGGAGATCTCGCCTTTCTCGGATGCACCTCACTCAGGGAGATCCGCCTTCCGCCTCACATTAGAGCGGTCGGTGACGGTGCGTTTGAGAATTGCACCGCACTCACGCGTGTGACCTTTACGGGCTCGGTCGAACAGATCGGCGCGTCCGCCTTCGCGAAATGCAGGTCTCTCAGTGAGGTCGTATTGCCGAGCGGACTGAAAACGCTCGGAAGCCGCGCCTTCAACACCTGTAACGCGCTTCGCGAGGTCACGCTCCCGTCGTCTCTCGAAACGCTCGGTGCGTACGCCTTTTCGGCGTGCGATGCACTCGAGCGCCTGAATTTCAAGGGGACGAAAGCGGAATGGGAGACGCTTGCAGAGGATGCTGACCGTTTCGGACTCACGGATGTCGAGATCGTTTGTCTCGGCTCGGAGGGATAAGAGAAGTGAAGCATACGGTCTATCATATTCCCACGAACCGATCGGACGTGAGCCTTCGCGCGGCGGTTGCGGCGGATCTGCACGGAGACGCGGGCAGGGAGGCGCTTCGCCTTCTCGACGCGATGCGACCCGACGTGATCCTCATTCCGGGCGATCTTTCGGACGGATTTTACCGCTCCCCATCGGAAATGGACAAAAAAACGCTTCGGGGCTATCGAAACGGGCTCGAATTTTTGCGCGCGGCTTCGGGGATCGCCCCCGTGTATTACGCGCTCGGCAACCACGAGATGGGCGGCGTGCATTCGGGACGCCCGTGGGCACAGAAGCACTTTCCGAGCTATACGCCGCTCGATCGTGAGGTCAGGGAATGCATACGGGAAACGGGCGCGACGCTCCTCGACGACGCATTCGTTCTTTTCGGTGGCGTCGCGATCGGGGGACTGACCTCGGGCCTGACCTATAAGGGACAGATCCCGAATCTCGATTTTCTCGATCGATTTTCAAGGCTCGACGCGTATAAGCTCCTCCTTTGCCACCACCCCGAGTATTACCCGCGCTACGTTCGGGAAACGGATATCGACCTCACCGTCGCAGGACACGCGCACGGCGGGCAGTGGAGCTTCTTCGGTAAGGCGATCTTCGCTCCGGGGCAGGGACTCTTCCCGCGCCTCGTAAAGGGGATCTACGACGACCGCCTCGTCGTCAGCAGAGGCGTGACGAACAGTACCCTCGTTCCGCGGATTGGCGTTCCGACGGAGGTCCTCGAGCTCAGGATCGGCAACCGCCTCTTTTGGACGTAAGCCGATGTCTGTTTTCAAAAAGGGCTGAGTCTTTGACTCAGCCCCTTTTTATATGGACGGGGGAGACTCCGTATTCCGCCACCTTATACCGAACGCGACACCCGTGTCGAACGGTTTTTTCTCTCTACTCTTGACAAATACTTTTTTGATATGATATAATAATATAATCCCCAAAATACGAATGGAAGGAGGAAGCATACGATGTACGACGAAAAGGACGAGCAATTTGCAGCTTTTCCCGTATCGACAGGGAAGAACGAAAAAAGCAGTGAAAAGGACGACTTCTGGGAGATCGATATGCTCCTTCCGAGTCGGCGTATTCCACCGAGACGCGAAAAGGGAGATACCGAAACGACCGAGCTTCTGATCGCACCGATCAAAGACAGGAGAGACGGGACGCGGGAGAACGAGGTTCTGGACTCACCCCTCAACCTTTCCCCCGAGGACGGCGAGGTCGTGGTGCGGCATTTCGTTCCGCCGCATACGACACAGGCATCGGACGGGACAGTCGAAAACCGACCGACCGTTTCCTACGAAAGCGACGAGGGGCTCATTCACCGCGTCGCGGTCTATCCGTGGAGCAGCCGATACCATTACTACAGAGACTTCGTTGAGGATGCCGTCCGCTATCTTGAACGCGAGCCGAGGGCGGGTGCGACGTACGAAAAGCCGATCCGATACTTTTCCTACGTTCCGCAGTATTCCCAGCTGTCAGAGGAGCAGCTCGACTACTACTTCTACTTCCGCAGTGAATTCCGAAACGGAAACGCGGTCTCCATCGATGACAGCTACCTCTATCTCTACGCCTACGAGCTTCTGAACACGGCAGGACACGAAACCGAGCCTGAGGACGGACTTCGGATGCTCTACCGCCTCTTTTTTACCTACGGACGGGAAAAGCCCCGTCTTTCGCGCCTTCTTTCCGAGTGGATCGTCGATTATTCCCTGATCTTTCGTCTGGAGCTGCCCGATGGCGTGCGGGACGAGCCCGACTTCCACCGTTTGTACGACGCGAACTTGAAGGAGTTCTATATTTCGGCAAAGGGAAGCGCTTCGGAGCGATACGCGGAGATCCTGCTCCGCTATGCCTCGGCGTACGACTACAGAAAGAGCCACTTTTATAAAGACAAAAACTGCGCGTATTTCGATCGCTACCTGAAGGGCGCGCTCAGCGCAGTCATCGGACAGTATTCGGAGGGCGACCACCTGTTCGCGAGAGCGGGAATGCAGGACAGCCATATGGTGCGAAGCGCCTTTGAGGAGGCGCTTGCCTCCTACCGCGTCCGCTACCGCATCGAGATCGATTACGCGTCCTTCTCCCGTTCGCACGAGATACGGTATTTCGTCGCGGACGTGCTGAAGTATACCGAAAACCGCCTCCGCGCCTTCCTCGGGGTCAAGTCGAGGCTGACGATCTATTCGCTTTCGACCGACGTGAGAAAATGCATCGATCGCTACTGCGACGAAAATTTCCCGCGTAGAGGCGAGAATGCATCCCTATGCGTAGAAGCCGAAAGACCGAGCTATGAAAAGCTGTACGATCTCCCGAAAACGCCGCTTTCGGTCGCACGCGCCGCAGAGATCGAGGCGGAATCGTGGGAAACGACTGAGCGCCTCACCGAGGCGTTTCAGGACGAAGAACGGGAGTTCACGTCTTTCACCGCTCCCGCACCGCAAGAGACCGCAGCGCCACCCGTAACGACGGACGCCGACGCCTGTGAGGACGAGGGAGAGCGTATTCTTCTGTCGATCCTCGGCACACTTTACCCCTACGCAAGCGCCGTATACGCGGGCGACCGTGCGGTGTCTGGGCGCATTTTTATGGAAACGGGCAGGCTCGAGGAGCTGCTCGTCGATGAGATCAATG
>JAZSIN010000209.1:0-3582 GCA_045533845.1 Eubacteriales bacterium
GCTACGGAAGAAGCCTTTCGAGTACCAATGATCTCATATTTTTATGAAGGAGGGAAGTTACAGTGCCTAGAAGAGGTAAAATCGCAAAGAGAGAAGTATTGCCGGATCCCCTGTACAATTCGACCCTGGTGACCAAGCTCATCAACAACGTAATGTACGACGGCAAGAAGGGCGTCGCTCAGAAGATCGTATACGACGCATTCGACATCATCACCGAGAAGACCGGTGAAAACCCCCTGGATGTATTCAAGGCAGCTCTTGAAAACATCATGCCCCTGCTTGAAGTTAAGGCTCGCCGTGTAGGTGGCTCGACGTATCAGGTTCCGATGGACGTAAGACCGGAGCGTAGACAGACGCTTGGTCTCCGTTGGCTCATCAACTACTCGAGACAGCGCAACGAGCGCACCATGGCAGAGTGCCTTGCAGGTGAGATCCTCGACGCGAAGAACAGCACCGGCGGTGCGTTCAAGAAGAAGGAAGAGACCCACCGTATGGCAGAAGCAAACAAGGCGTTTGCTCACTACAGATATTAATTTTAGTACGGTTCTTCTCTATGCGGCTTAGGGCTATGTAGAGGCAGAAACCAAAAAGGAGACCAAAATGGCGAGAGAGTATTCGCTTCAGAATACCCGAAACATCGGTATCATGGCTCACATCGACGCCGGTAAGACGACGACCACCGAGCGTATCCTGTTCTACACGGGTAAGACGCACAAGATCGGTGAGACGCACGAAGGCGCAGCGACCATGGACTGGATGGCGCAGGAGCAGGAGAGAGGCATCACCATTACCTCTGCAGCAACGACCTGTTACTGGAAGGGTAACCGAATCAACATCATTGATACCCCCGGTCACGTTGACTTTACCGTAGAAGTAGAGCGCTCGCTTCGCGTTCTCGACGGTTCTGTTACCGTACTGTGTGCAAAGGGCGGCGTTGAGCCCCAGTCCGAGACTGTCTGGAGACAGGCGGACAAGTACAAGGTTCCGCGTATGGCGTACGTCAACAAGATGGACACCACGGGCGCGAACTTCTACCGCGTAGTCGAAATGATGCGCGACAGACTGAATGCAAATGCAGTTCCGATTCAGCTCCCCATCGGCGCTGAAAACACCTTCCGCGGTATTGTCGATCTGATCACGATGCGCGCTGAGGTCTACTACGATGACCTCGGTAAGGACTTCCGTGACGAGGATATCCCGGAGGAGATGATCGACCTTGCAAACGAGTACCACGAGAAGCTTATCGAGTCGGTTGCTGAGACTGACGAAGCTCTGATGGAAAAGTACTTCGGCGGCGAGGAGATCTCCATCGAGGAGATCAGAGCAGCGATCCGTAAGGCAACCATCGCAAACGAGTTCGTTCCCGTTTGCTGCGGCTCGTCCTTCCGTAACAGAGGCGTGCAGATGCTCCTCGACAACGTCGTTGAGTACATGCCTTCTCCTCTCGACGTTCCCGCGATCAAGGGTGTTAACCCCAAGACCGAGGAGGAAGAGGAAAGACCCTCTGACGACAACGCTCCGTTCTCGGCACTTGCATTTAAGATCATGACCGACCCGTACGTTGGAAGACTCTGCTTCTTCCGCGTATATTCCGGTACGATCGGCGTTGGCACGAACGTGTACAACTCCACGAAGGACAAGAAGGAGCGCTTCGGCCGTATCCTTCAGATGCACGCAAACTCGCGTTCCGACCTTGAGATCGTATACTCGGGTGATATCGCGGCAGTCGTTTCCACGAAGTATACCACCACCGGTGATACCTTCTGTGACGAAAAGGCTCCCATCATCCTTGAGTCTATGGAGTTCCCGGAACCCGTTATCCGCGTTGCAATCGAGCCTAAGACCAAGCAGGACCAGGAAAAGATGGGCATCGCCCTCCAGAAGCTGGCAGAAGAGGACCCGACCTTCCGCGTCTACACCGATGAGGAGACCGGTCAGACCATCATCGCCGGAATGGGTGAGCTCCACCTTGATATCATCGTCGACCGTATGAAGAGAGAATTCAAGGTCGAGGCTAACATCGGTGCGCCTCAGGTTGCATACAAGGAGACCGTTCGCAGAAAGGTCGACCATGAATGCAAGTACAAGAGACAGTCCGGTGGTTCCGGTCAGTACGGTCACGTTAAGATTATTCTCGAGCCCAACGAGCCCGGTAAGGGATATGAATTTATCAATGCCGTTACGGGCGGTGCAATTCCGAAGGAATTCATCGAGCCTGTTAACAAGGGTATCCAGGGCGCAATGCAGGCAGGCGTCGTAGCAGGCTATAACGTCGTTGACGTTAAGGTCACGCTGTACGACGGTTCTTACCACGAAGTCGACTCTTCGGAAATGGCATTTACGATCGCCGGCTCTATGGCGTTCAAGGAAGCGATGAGAAAGGCAGATCCCGTTCTCACCGAGCCGATTATGAAGGTCGTTACGCTCGTTCCTTCCGAGTATATGGGCGCGGTCATCGGTGGCTTTGCTTCCCGCCGCGGCAACGTATCCTCGATGGAGGACAACAAGGGCGTTGCGGAGATCATTGCTGAGGTTCCGCTGTCCACGATGTTCGGTTATGCAACCGACCTTCGTTCGGCAACGCAGGGACGTGGCAACTACTCCATGGAGCCCTCGCACTTTGCTGAAGTTCCGAAGAACATTCAGGAAGAGATCGTCAAGGCGCGCGCAGGCAGATAATTTCTGTTTCCGCTCCCTGATATATTGACGGCGGCTATGCCGCCGTCCAAAAAAAGAAAAATTTTAAAATTATTTATTTAACGGAGGAACACTCAAATGGGAAAGGCTACATTTGAACGTACCAAGCCCCACGTCAACATTGGTACTATCGGCCACGTTGACCACGGCAAGACCACCCTTACCGCTGCTATCACCAAGACGCTTTCGATCGCAAACGGTGCTAACGAATTCATGGCATACGACCAGATCGACAACGCTCCCGAGGAGAGAGCAAGAGGTATCACAATCAACACACGTCACGTTGAGTACGAGACTGAGAACCGTCACTACGCTCACGTTGACTGCCCCGGCCACGCTGACTACGTCAAGAACATGATCACCGGTGCAGCTCAGATGGACGGCGCTATTCTCGTTGTTGCAGGTACTGACGGACCTCTCCAGCAGACCCGCGAGCACGTTCTTCTTGCTCGTCAGGTTGGCGTTCCCGCAATCGTTGTATTCATGAACAAGTGCGACCTCGTTGACGACGAAGAGCTTCTCGATCTCGTTGATATGGAGATCCGCGACCTTCTCTCCGAGTACGACTTCCCGGGCGACGATACTCCTATCGTTCGCGGCCCTGCTCGCGAAGCACTCCTTAGCGAATCCAATGACACTTCTGCTCCTGAGTATGCTCCTTTCGTTGAGCTTATGAAGACAGTTGACGAGTACATTCCTACTCCTGAAAGAAACGACACACTTCCTTTCCTTATGCCTGTTGAAGACGTATTCTCTATCTCCGGACGTGGTACAGTTGCTACCGGTCGTGTAGAGCGTGGTGTTATCAAGCTTAACGAAGAAGTTGAAATTATCGGTCTTACAGAAGAAAGAAAGAAGACTGTTGTTACAGGTATCGAAATGTTC
>JAZSIN010000250.1:0-11920 GCA_045533845.1 Eubacteriales bacterium
CCTCATGCCCCTCGTAGATGCGCTTCACGTCTGCGGGTGAGATCTTGTTATGCGGTACACGGACGCCGCTACGGTCGAGCGCACCCGGCAGTCCAAGGAGAGCAGAATTGATATTGAACGTCCCCTTGAGGCCGTACCGATTGAAGATCGCGATCAACCGCTCGTCCTGCGTGACGCCGTCGTCAAAGCTGAAGGTGATCGCCTTTTTCTTGCCGTTCCAGATTTTTGCCTGTTCCATTTTCACATCTCCCTTTCGGTTTTTCCGATCATGAATATTGCGCCGAGGATCAACAGCGTCCCCGCAATCGCGAAAAGATCCGGTCTCTCTCCGAACAATACGACACTAAAGACGGTTGCTGCCATCGGCTCGATCACGGCGAGAGAGGCCGCCGTCCCTGCTGCGAGGTGCTTCATCGCAAGCGTATAGAGGAAATACGGTACGACGAAGGTACAGATCCCGAGTCCGAGGAGGAGGGGGATCGACACCGCAGGGGATACGGAGATCGCCCCGCAAAGCTTCGTGGGCTCGAGGAAGCACAGGGAGATCAGCGACATAAAGAGGAAGCCGTACAGGGTGACCGATACAGGGTCGACCCGCCGCTCCACCGAGATCTTCGTCAGAACGTTGTAGGAGGCGTACGCGACGCCCGAAAAGAGGCCGATCAGGATTCCTGCCGTATCGAACGCGAAGCCGCCGACGATCCCCGAAACGAGGGCGCAGCCGACGAGCATTCCGAGAACTGCGACAAGCTTCACCGCGGTGAGTCGCTCCTTCAGAAAAAGCACCGAAAAGATCGTCACGTAGATCGGTGACGTATACATCAGGACGACGGCAGTCGATACCGAGGTCATCTGCATCGAAACAAAGTAACAGCTTGCCGTAAAGAAGAGCGACGTACCGATCCCGAGAGAAAGCAGGAGATCAAGCGGCCTCACCCGAAGAAGGCCTCTATCCTTCACGAGGGCGTAGACGAGAATGCACAGAAACGAAACAATCGCGCGCACCGCCGTCATCTGATAGGAGGTAAAGCCATATGGCGAAAGATAGTGTACGAAGATTCCCGACGTTCCCCAAAGAACGCCTGCGAGGGTGATGTACAAAATGGCTGTTTTTTTCATTGTGTTTTCCTTTCAAGACACACGACACTTTCGACGTGCCCCGTCCGCGGAAAGAGATCAACGGGCTGAACCTCCCCGATCTCATAGCCCTTCTCGCGGAAATATTTGCAGTCGCGGGCGAGGGTGTCGGGGCCGCAGGAAACGTAAACCACGCGCGGAATCCCGCGCGCCGCGATCGCATCGATCAGCTCCCTTGTCGTACCCTTTCTCGGCGGGTCAATCACAACGACATCAAAGTCGATCCTCCCCCCCTTCGCCTCCTCGGCGGAAGAGAGAAGCCGTTCGGCGCTCGACGCGTCGCCGCAATAAAAGGATGCATTTTTGATCCCGTTCAATTCGGCGTTCCGCTTCGCACACTCCACCGCCTCGGGTACGATCACAATGCCGTAGAGCTCCTTTACACGATCTGCCATCGAAAGTCCGATCGAGCCGATCCCGCAGTAGAGGTCGAGGAGGGTCTCCTCCCCCGTGAGTGCCGCGCGCTCCTTCGCGAGTCCGTAGAGAAGCTCCGCGCCGTCGTGATTGACCTGCCAGAACGCGGCAGGATCGATCTCAAAGTCGAGCCCGCAGAGGCGGTCGCGGAGCGTCCGCACACCGTCGAGCACGATATACCGCTCCCCGAGCCCAACATTCGTGTTCGCAGGCTGTACGTTCAGCAGTACCCCCACGACCTCGGGAAAACGGTTGCGCAGCTCACGCGCCATCTCGTAGCCACGCGGGAAATTCGCGTCCCGCACGACGACTGTAACGAGGATCTCCCCCGTCCCGACGCCCTCGCGGAGATAAAAATGGCGGATCAGTCCCTTCCCCGTTTCCTCGTTATACGCGGGAATCCCGTACGTATTTGCAAACGAGCAGAGAAAGGCAACGATCTCAGAAAAGCGCAGAGGCTGAAGCGCGCAGTCAGTAGCGGAGATCAGACGATGGGTCTTCGGGGCGTAAAAGCCCGCCTCGACGCCATGCTTGCCCATCGCGACCGCGTACTGTGCCTTATTACGATAGCCGCGCACTCGTCCGTCCGAGCGGACGGGGAGGACAATGACGTCCGCGAGTCCCTCACGGCGGAAGCACTTTTCGACGTGATCCCGTTTCAGCTCTCTCTCGTATTCGTACGAGATCGGTCTGTATATACAGCCGCCGCATCCGAGAGGCGCGCGGCAAAGGTCCGCACCCTCCCTTTTCTCGGAGGGTACTACGATCTTATGCAGTTTTCCGACGATATAGCTTTTATTCAGCTTGATCGCCACAGCCTCGACCGTTTCGCCCGTGACCGCCCCCTTGACGAACACAACCGTTCCGTCCTCGCGGTAGCCTCCCGCAAGCCGACCGACACCGCAGCCGAGGTTGTTCATTTCCTCGACCGTCACGCGAAACAGATCGTTTTTCCGAATGCTTTTCCGTTCCATAATCAGTATAAATGCAATGGGGCAGATAGGTCAGATATAATATTCCTTGCCGTTGTCAAGACAGAGGCAGGCGAGCTTACC
Source organism: Eubacteriales bacterium (assembly GCA_045533845.1). Taxonomy (GTDB): domain Bacteria; phylum Bacillota; class Clostridia; order Oscillospirales; family CAG-272; genus JAZNOQ01. The sequence continues at coordinate 2,607 of JAZSIN010000250.1, forward strand.
GCCGAACGCCGCGCCGCAGTCGATCGCGATCGAGCCGTTGCCGTAATAAATCATACCCGCGTCCGCATCGGGGATCTCCGAGACGGGAACGTGGCCGACGATGATCTGTCTGTCCTCGAAGTATTCGCGTTCAAGGTCGAGCGGCTCGGAAATGAATACGTCCGGGGAGCACTCGTCAAGATTCATTCCGGGAGAAAAATCACGGATCCCCGCGTGTACAAGGAGATAGGTTTCGTCCTTTACCGTGACCTCCTCGTAAAGTGCCATATCGGCGAGATAGTCGAGAACGCCCTCCTTCATATCGTCGTCGAGCTCGCGGAATCCCGCAAGCGTCGTGACGCCGCCGTTCTCCACCCATTCGTTCATTTCCGAAACGAACGCAGGATCGGGCTCGCCGCCCTCCTTCGAGAATTTGTCGTAGAGGTGGAGCATTCGCGCTGCCTTATAGTCGTGCTCACCGACGACGGGCAGTACGTTTGCGCGCATACTCATATCGCAAAGGATCCCCATCGGGTCCTCGCCGTAGTCCACAATGTCGCCGATCACATACAAAACGTCCTTATCGGAGAATCCGATTTCGGACAGCAGTGCGTTATAGCGCTCCATCGAGCCGTGCAGATCGGATACAACGTACGTCATAAAAGATTCAACCTCTTTTCTTTTTCTTTCGTTTTCCCGCGCATCAAAGCACGCGGATGCGGTCAGAGAAATACACCGTCGCGTTGACCGTGGGATCAGCCTCGAGAAGAAGCGTCTTCAGGCGCTCGCAGACGGGATATTCGGTGTAAAAATGTCCTGCCTCAATGAGACTCAGCCCCATCTCGGGCGCATCGACGAGCTGATGGTACGAGAGCTCGCCCGTAACGAAGGTATCGGCTCCCGCCGCGATCGCCGCAGAAACGTCATCCTTCCCCGATCCGCCGAGCACGGCAACGCGGAAGGCGGTCTCATTCGAGACGGAAAGCTGTACGACAGGCGCGCGGAGCGCTTCCTTCACACGACGGGAAAACGCCTCTACAGGCATCGGCTCACGGAGCGTGCCGATCCGTCCGATCGCCTCTTCTCCAAAGGGCACGGCACGTTCCACTCCGAGAAGCGACGCGAGAATGTCGTTCACGCCTGCGTCGACGGCGTCGAGACGCGTATGGAACGCCATCACCGAAATACCGCTCCTTGCGAGCGACAGAAGCTTTCTGCCCGCTCCGTCCTCCTCGGTCAGCGCCTTGATGCCTCGGAAGATCATCGGATGGTGTGCAAGAATCAGATCATAGCCATCCGAGATCGCCGTCTCCACGACCTCCTCGGTGACGTCGAGCGCGACAAGAACCCGCTTTACCTCCCTGTCCCGATCGGGACAGCAGAGCAGTCCGTCATTGTCCCATTCGCAGGACAGTACCGACGGTATTTTTTCACAAAAATAGCTGTAATATTCTCTTACGGTCATAATTCCCTCTCCGTTTCTTGCTTTCCCGAGGAAAGCGTTTTTTTCAGAAGGGCGAGTATCTCCTCGTCGCGAAGAAGCTCGTCCGCTTCGTCCCGCCTTTCGGCGCTCCGCTTTCCCGCCACGCGCCTTTCGTAAACCGCGGCGAATCGCTCGAGGAGCAAACGGTACAGTCCCCCGTCCTGCCCCATATCGGGCTTACCGCAAAGGAGCGCGAGGCGCTCCTCGGCGCAGTCTGCAGCAATGCGGGTCTCTCCGTCGTATTCCGCGACGATGATCTGATAGAGCCGATCCCCGTCGTCGAGGGCAAGCTGCTCCCGAACGACGGCAAAGCCGCTTTGCAGAAGGTATCTTCTTACCTCCTCGGGGTGGGTCTGCGGCTGCAGCACGAGCCGCTTCCCTTTGGTGCGGATAAAGGGAGCTTCCGACAGGATACGGACGATGAGCTCACCGCCCATTCCCGAGATCAGAATATCGTCGGGGTCGTACTGCCCGATCCCCTGAAGTCCGTCGGTCTTTACGACCGTGATACGGTCCGACAGTCCGTATTTTTCAATATTTGCACGTGCCGACGCGATCGGTCCGTCCCGAACGTCCGACGCGATCACGCGGGGGCAAACGTCCGACAGGCAAAGGGCGATCGGCAGGTGGGCGTGGTCGGTCCCGACGTCCGAAACGACGCTTCCCCTTCGTACGTTTTCAAAAACTGCGGAGAGGCGGGCGCGCAGCTCGGGATAATTCGGTTTTTCGATCTCCCACATAGGCGTCCTCCTTCCGTGAAACACGTTCAAGCTTTATATTTTTATCTCTACGTTTATATCTCTCGCGCTGAACAGCGCGTGTTCTTTCTTATATAGCGATCCGGATCGATCCCTCGGGAAGATTGCCCCGAGGGATATAGTCCGAACCCTGCCGCCGCGTTTTCTTTTCGGCGGCCTCCGCTCCGACGATCAGTTCTTGGAAGCGAAATAAGCGTTGAGCTTTGCGACGAGCTCGTCGGCGTTGGTGCCGTGAACCGCGCAAGCGTCCTCGATCGACTCACCGCGCGATGCGGGGCAGCCGAGGCAGTGCATACCGATCTCGAAGAAGAAACGTGCGGTTTCCATATCGTAATCGAGCACTTCGCCGATAACAGTCTGTTTCGTAACAGTCATTGTTCAGATCCTCCGTTTTGAAATTGGAGCGCGTCCGACAGAGACACAAAACTCCGATTGTATTATACCGCAGGATACGCCTTCTGTCAACAGATTTTTCAGGATTTTAGTTTTTCAAAAAAATCCCGAAAACCACTTGCAAAACACCCCCATCCTGTGTTATAATAAAATGGAATTTGAATTTACGTCTATTACGGAGGATTTTACCTTGATCGTCGCACTTGAAGACGCAAAAGTCAAGCTTGTTGCACTCCGCGACGTCGTGAAGGAGCTGCATTCGTCGCTCCGCATCGACGCGCTCGCAATGGAGGCGGAGGAGCTTGAGCAGCATACACTGAACCCGAATTTCTGGGGTGACACCGAGCGCTCCACGAAGATCTTACAGGAGATCAAGCAAAAGAAGGATACCATCGAGGAGTTCACCTCGCTTTCCTCACGCCTTGAGGATACGATCGCGCTGTGCGAGATGGCGAGTGAGGTCGACGACGAGGACTCGGTCGAGGAGGTCCTTTCCGAGCTCGAAGGCATTGCGGAAAGCGCGGAGGATATGCGGATCTCCACCCTTCTGACGGGCGAATACGACCGTAACAACGCGATCATCTCCTTCCACCCCGGTGCGGGCGGAACCGAGGCGCAGGACTGGGCGCAGATGCTCTACCGTATGATCACGCGCTACGTTGAGAAGCACAAGTTCTCGTACAAGCTGCTCGATTGGATCGACGGCGACGAGGCGGGACTGAAGTCCGCGACCATTATGGTCGAGGGCGTCAATGCCTACGGCTTCCTGAAAAGCGAGCACGGCGTGCACCGTCTCGTTCGCGTCTCACCCTACGACTCGGCGGGCAGACGTCACACCTCCTTCTCGTCGATCGAGGTCATGCCCGAATTTCAGGACGTTGATCAGGTCGTGATCCGTCCCGAGGACATCGAGGTCACGGCGCACCGCTCCTCCGGTGCGGGCGGTCAGCACATCAACAAGACTGACTCCGCGATCCGCATCGTGCATAAGCCCACGGGCATCGTCGTCGGCTGTCAGACCGAGCGTTCTCAGCTTCAGAACAAGGAATACGCGATGAAGATGCTGAAGTCGAAGCTGATGGAGATCAAGCTCCGCGAGCGCCTCGACACGATCGAGGAGATCCAGGGCAATAAGGTCAACATCGAGTGGGGCTCACAAATCCGCTCCTACGTCTTTATGCCCTACACCCTCGCAAAGGATACCCGTACGGGATACGAGGACGGCAACATCGACTCGGTTATGGACGGTAATATCGACGGCTTCATCAACGCCTACCTGAAGCAGCTTTCGGCAGGCACGATCAAGGGCTGATGCAGTCGGGGGCTTTGCCCCCGTACCTCCATTCAAGAAACTTTTTGCAAAAAGTTTCTTATAAAATCTTCAAAAACCTTTCAAGCAATTTTTATAAGTCCACAATATTCCCCCATATTTCTTTTTAAGAAAAGTTTTCTTGTGGGGCTTGGGGCGGCGCCCCAAAGAACATAAAGGAGAAAAAGTCATGAACAACAAAAAGCGTCTCATTTGCATGGATCTTGACGGCACGCTGACACAGCACCGTTCGCAGCTCGGTGAAAAGAACAAGGCAGTTCTCGACAAGCTCAGCGAGAAGTACAAGCTCCTGATGGTCGGTGCGGGCAACGTTCCGCGCATTTACGGACAGATGAACGAATATCCGATCGACATCCTCGGCAACTACGGTATGCAGGAGGGCAAGATGATCGACGGCAAGATGGTCATCGTCCGTCAGGATACGCAGGAGGTCGACCGCACGTTCTTTCTCGAAAAGACCAATTACATCCGTGAGAAGTACGGCTACACCGAATACAAGGGCGAGCCGATCGAATTCCACGCGTCGGGCATGGTCACCTTCCCCTTCCTCGGTACGAAGGCGGACGTGAACGACAAGATCGCCTTTGACCCCGATCGTGCGAAGAGAAAGGTCATCTACCCCGAGGCGCTCGAGATCTTCAAGGACTTTACCGTATACATCGGCGGCTCGTCGTCCTTCGACTTCTCCGCGAAGAAGTACAACAAGTACGACGCGATCGTGACCTACGCGAAGGAAAACGGCTATGAGCTCGACGAGATCCTCTACGTCGGGGACGACTTCGGTGACGGTGGCGGGGACAGCCACGTCCGTCTCGGCGGTCTCGATTACATCAATATCACCGACTACGAAAAGTTCGGCGAGGCGATGGCGGAGTATCTCTGACCCGACGCCCTCGAAGTTTTTCCCTTTCGAAAAAAAGCGCTCGGGCAAAATGCACAAAGAAGCGGCTTCTCGGACAGAACGAACGAGAAGCTGCTTGTTTTTCGGGAGATGTCGAACCGAAAAACGCGAAAAGGCACTCGGAAATTTCGACAAAAGCCGACATTATCGTCTCAAATTTTCTCTCCTATGGCTTTTTGAACGAAAATTCACTCAAAAAATCGTCACTTTGAATATTTACTTTTTTCTCCCGATGCGGTATAATGTAGTCGTGAAGGAAAGGACGAGCGTCCTGCCTTCCCACAGGCTTATGCACAACAGGCAAGAGGCGCCGGATTCTGCGGACTATCAATCTCATGATAACCTCACGCAGAAGCGGATACCCTGTTGTGCTTTTTATTTTTCCCGATAAAGCTCCCGCGTTCCCGCGTATTTTGGCGCCGCGGGGCTTCTTTTTTTGTAAAAAATCTTCAAAAATATATGAAAAGGTATGGAAATCCGCTGAGAATTGTGCTATAATTAGTATTTGAAAGATTATATCCTCATGAAAGTAGTGTACAGGTACCCAAAGTTATGCCAAATTATGTTGAAAAAGTAGAAGAGCTGTCCCTTCCCGTCGTCGCACTCCGCGACACGGTCGCATTCCCCGCAGCCCCGCTGAACATAGAGCTGTCCGACAATGAGAGCATCGCGGCAGCCGAAGCCGCAAGCAATGACGATTCCTTCGTCTTTCTCGTGACGCAGACCGTCACGGACGACCGCGAGATCCACCTCGGTGAGCTCGAAAAGGTCGGAACGGTCGCTCGCATCAAGCAGTTCGTCCGCACGAGCGACGGCGACGTCCGCATCCTCACCGAGGGCTTTGCCCGCGCAAGTGTCCTCTCACTCAGAAGAAGTGACGACTACGTCCGTGCAGAGGTGCTGTGCAAGGTCATTTCCATGCCCGACGACGGAGGTCTCCGCGGAAAGGCAGCGGTGCGCGCAATCTTCGACGCGACAAAAAGCATTTTCCACTTCCTCTCCCCCTCGGGTGCAGACATTGTAAAGAGTGCGAAAAAGATCACCGATCCCGGACTGCTCGCAGATTTTCTCGCCGCAAACATCCTGCTGCACCCTGACGACAAGCAGGAGATCCTTGCGTGCTTCGATCCTCTGCAGCGCGCCGAGCTTCTCGTATTGCTCCTCGAAAAGGAATCCGAGATCCTCGCGCTTGAGCACGAAATCCACAAGTCGGTCAGAGAGCGGATCGAGCAGAACCAGAGAGAATATTATCTGAAGGAGCAGCTCCGCGTCATCGAGGATGAACTCGGCGAAGGAGACGGCGAGATCGCGGAATATGACCGCCGCATCCGTTCGGCAAAGCTCCCGAAGGAGGTCGAAGCGAAGCTCCTGAAGGAAAATCGCCGTATGGCGAAGACCTCGTACGGATCTCCCGAGGCGAACGTGCTTCGGAACTACCTCGACGTCTGCCTCGAGCTTCCGTGGACGAAAAAATCGAAGGACCGGCTGAATATCGCACAGGTCAAGAAGGTGCTCGACGAGGACCACGACGGTCTCCTCGACGTCAAGGAGCGCATCCTCGAGTATCTCGCGGTAAAGCAGCTCTCACCCGATCTGAAAAATCAGATCATCTGTCTCGTCGGACCTCCCGGCGTCGGAAAGACCTCGATCGCCTCGTCGATCGCACGGGCGATGAACCGCAAATACGTCCGCGTCTCCCTCGGCGGTGTCAGAGACGAGGCTGAGATCCGCGGCCACAGAAAAACCTATATCGGCGCAATGCCCGGTCGCATTATGACCGCACTCACGAACGCCGAGACGAATAACCCCCTCGTTCTCCTCGACGAGATCGACAAACTGACGCAGGACGCGCACGGTGACCCCTCCTCGGCACTGCTCGAGGTGCTCGATCCCGAGCAGAACCGCATCTTCCGCGACCACTTCGTCGAGATCCCCTTCGATCTCTCGGACTGCTTCTTCCTCGCGACCGCGAACTCGCTCGACGGCGTTCCGAGACCGCTGATCGACCGTATGGAGGTCATCAAGCTCGACGCGTATACAAAGAGAGAGAAGCTTTCGATCGCAGAAAACCACCTCTTCCCGAAGCAGCTGAAGCGTCACGGTCTCACAAGGAACAAGCTCCGCGTCACGAAAGACGCGCTTGATGAGCTCATCACCTATTACACGCACGAGGCAGGCGTCCGCAACCTGGAGCGCGCGATCGCAGAGCTCTGCCGCAAAGCGGCGAAGCGCTTCGTAGAGACGTCCGACGTACGGCGGATCACGGTGACGAAGGAGAGTCTGTCGGATCTCCTCGGTCCTCGGAAGCTCATTCCCGATCGCATCGCAGAGGAGCCCGAGGTCGGCGTCGTCAACGGGCTTGCCTATACCGAGCTCGGCGGCGATATGCTGAAGATCGAATGCGCCGTGCTCGACGGAACGGGCAAGATCGAGCTCACGGGCTCGCTCGGTGACGTAATGAAGGAATCGGCGAGAACGGCAATCAGCTTCGTCCGTTCGATCGCCAAGGACTACGGCATTCCAACCGACTTCTACCGCACGAAGGATATTCACATCCACGTTCCCGAGGGCGCCGTCCCGAAGGACGGTCCGTCTGCGGGCGTCACGATGACGGTCGCGCTCGTCAGCGCCCTCACGGGACTTCCCGTGCGAAACGACATTGCGATGACGGGTGAGATCTCGCTTCGCGGTCGCGTGCTTGCGATCGGCGGTCTCAAGGAAAAGACGATGGCGGCGTACGCGGCAGGTGTTCATACCGTTCTGATCCCTATAGACAACGAGCGCGACATCCCGCGTCTCGACCCGCTCGCGAGAGAAAATCTCTGCTTCATCCCCTGCACGAAGGCGTCCGACGTTCTGAAGGAGGCGCTGATCCATCCCTCCGAAAAGAAGACCTCCGCGTCCCCGATCAGAAGATCGCAGGAGCAGATGTCTGCCCCCTTGCCCGCGGAGAGAGGGGAACCGTCCCGTCCCTCTGCCTCACTGAAGGAATCGGGCTCGGACGAATAAAAGACACAGAAAAGGAGCGCTCCTATGCTCAACACACAAAACGTCAAGCTTCGCATCAGCGCGGGGCGCATCAATCAGTTTCCCGGCGACCCGCTCCCGCAGGTCTGCTTTTCGGGACGCTCGAACGTCGGAAAAAGCTCACTCATCAACACCCTGATGGGACAGAAGAAGCTTGCACGCGTGAGCTCGGCTCCCGGAAAAACGATCACGATCAACTTCTTCGAGATCGACAGAAAGCTTTTCTTCGTTGACCTCCCCGGTTATGGCTTTGCGAAGCGTCCGCCCGCAGAGAAGGCGGCGTGGAGTGCGCTCACCGACGGATATTTCACGCAGAACAAGAACATCGACAGGCTTTCTCTCGTGCTTCAGCTCGTGGACAGTCGGATCGGTCCGACTGCGGACGACGAAATGATGATGGACTTCCTCCGTCAGTCGGGTCTCCCCTATGTCGTCGTTCTGACAAAGACCGACAAGCTCAACAAAACCGAGTTCAATAAGATGCTCGCAAAAATGGCGGAGCACCCCTTAACGAAGGACGTTCCGCGCATTCCCTTCTCCTCTCTCTCGGGGGCGGGCAAGAACGACCTTTGGAAGGTCATTTACGAGTACACCGGTCTTTAAGCGAATCGCGTGAAATACGCGTTCCGGCGTTTACCAAATCCATCCGTCGGCACATACTGATCCGTGCCGACTCCTATAGGTGATTATTATGATTCTCTATCCTCATCTTGATACCAACGAAGCGGGGCATCTCACGATCGGATCGGTCGACACGGTCTCCCTCGCAAAGGAATTCGGAACACCCGCCTACGTTTACGACGAGTCGGTGATCCGCAACAACATCCGCACCTATCTCTCGGCGGCGTCGAAGCATTTCGGGGCTGACGCGCTTCCGCTTTTCGCGTCGAAGGCGTTCTCGTGCAAGGAGATCTACCGCATTGCGGCGGAGGAGGGCATCGGCATCGACTGTGTGTCGGGCGGTGAGCTTTACACCGCAAAGGCGTGCGGCTTTCCTGCGGAGAGGATCTACTTCCACGGCAACAACAAAACCGACGCAGATATCTGTCAGGCACTCGATATGGGTGTCGGCATTGCCATCAGGAATACGGGAACTGCCAGCAGGCCGGTACCCTTCTGGTCACCGCCCATCATGGTAATCCCGGCAACTGCCACCATCGGTCCCAGTGCACCACCCATGTTTCCGCCGACGGAGAACAGGCTGATGCCCTTCCCCTTCTTTTCACCGGCTACATAGTTGGCCATACGTCCGCCGTCCGGATGAAAAATTGCCGCACCGATGCCGTTAAACAGTACCAGTGCAAACATAATCCAGTAGCTGTCCACAAAGCCCAGCAGGGAAATCCCGCAGCCTGCCATGAGAATCCCCAGGGTTATGAGCCACGGACGGGCATGCTTATCCGCCATGTTGCCGAACAGCGGCAGAATGACGGAACCTACGCT
>JAZSIN010000101.1:0-6890 GCA_045533845.1 Eubacteriales bacterium
GCAGGCGGCAAATACGACAACAACAGCGGGGACGCAAACTATCAGTTCTCGCTCGGTCTGAACGGCCTCGGCGCGTGCGCGACCCAGTGCAGCTCGGAATTTATGGACGTTTTCTCCTACGACGGCACGTCCTGTAAGAGCATCCACTTCGAGAAGGGCAACCCCGCATCGGAGCTTGAGGAGCGCCCGATCGAGCGCGGCGAAAAGAAGCGCGGCACAATCGTCCATTGGAAGCCCGACCTTGAGGTCTTCACCGATATTAACATTCCGATCGATTTCTACCGTGAAACGATGCGGCGGCAGTCGATCGTCAACAACGGTATCGCCTTCGTCCTCCGTGTCGAGCAGGAGAACGGCAAATTCGAGGAGGAGACCTTCCTCTACGAAACCGGACTCGTCGGATACATTGAGGAGCTTTGTGGCGACAAAAAACAGACGTCGCCCTTCTCGTGGCACCTCGAAACTGCGGGCAGAGATCGCGCCGACAAGGACGAGTACAAGCTCCGCGCTGACTTTGCCTTCTGTGTGTCGAACACCGTACAGACACTCGAATACTACCACAACTCGAGCTATCTCGAAAACGGTGGTTCGCCCGACCGTGCGGTGAAAAATGCCTTCGTATATGCCCTCGACAAGTATCTGAAGGCGCAGGGCAAGTACAATAAAACCGAGAATAAGATCACCTTCGTCGATGTCGCAGACTGCCTCGTCCTCGTCATCAACAGCTTCTCGACGCAGACGTCCTACGAAAACCAAACGAAAAAGGCGATCACGAATACCTTCATCTACGAGGCGATGTCGGACTCGATCAAGGAAAAGCTCGAGATCTTCTTCGCGGAAAACCCCGTCGACGCCGAGATCTTCGCAAATCAGGTGCTCGTCAATAAGAGAAGCCGCGAAAACGCCGAGGCGACCCGTCTCAACATCAAGAAGAAGCTGACGGGAACGATCGACATCGCAAACCGCGTTGAGAAATTCGTTTCCTGCCGTTCAAAGGATCCGAACGTGCGCGAGCTGTATATCGTCGAGGGCGACTCGGCGCTGACCTCCTGTAAGCTCGGACGGAACGCCGAGTTTCAGGCGATCATTCCCGTCCGCGGTAAGACCCTGAACTGTCTGAAGGCAGGCTACGACCGCATCTTCAAGAGCGAGATCATCACCGATCTCTTAAAGGTCATCGGCTGCGGCGTTGAGATTACGGGAAAGGTGAAGGGTGATATCGCGGCGTTCGATCTCGAACAGCTCCGTTGGTCGAAGATCATTCTCTGCACCGACGCCGATGAGGACGGCTTCCAGATCCGCACCCTTCTGCTCACCCTTTTCTATCGCCTTCTTCCCACCCTTCTCAAGGAGCAAAGGGTGTTCATCGCAGAAACGCCCCTCTTTGAGATCACAACGAAGAACGATACCCTCTTCGCCTACAATGAGTTCGAGAAGGCGGACATCCTTCGCGAGCTCGAAAGTAAAAAGATCAAGTATTCCCTTCAGCGCTCCAAGGGTCTCGGCGAAAACGAGCCCGATATGATGTGGCGCACCACGATGAATCCCGCAACGAGACGCCTTGTCGCCGTCACCCCGACTGACGCCGAAAAGACCGCCGAGATCTTCGACATTCTCCTCGGCGATAACCTCGCGGGCAGAAAGGAATTCATCGCCAAATACGGCAGCCAATATATGAAGGATGCGGATATTTAAGGAGAACCGTATGAAAAAAGCACTTGAAGCCTGCGGCGGAACGATCTTCGCTACAAGGAATTCGCTTCGGAATCCGAAGCTGATCGCACACCGCGGCTATCACGCCTTCGCACCCGAGAATTCCCTGCCCGCCTTCCGTGCGGCGGCGGAGATGGGGGCGTGGGCGATCGAGACCGATATTCACAAAACGCGCGACGGCGTGCTCGTCTGCTGTCACAATCCGACGGTCGATGCCTATCTCGACGGCACGGGCTCGATCTCGGAAATGACCTACGCGGAGCTTTCGAAATTACGGTTTATCAAGGGTCACGGACTGAAGCTCTACCGCGAGGAGGAGCTCCGCATCCCCACCCTTCGCGAATACCTCACGATTTGCCGTACCCACGGCGCAGTTCCCTTCCTTGAATTCAAGACCGACGACATCGTCGGGGACACCCTCTACGAGCTTCGCTCGATGGGGCTCGAGGACTACTCGGTGCTCTCCGCGATCTCGCTCGACGTGATCAGATCCTGCCGTGCTGAGTCGAAAAGCGCCTTCGTCCATTGGATCTTCGGAAACGAGGAGGAGGCAGAGGAGCTCGCCGCTCTCGGCTACGCGGGAATGTCCTATAAGATCAAGAACCTTTCGGACGTCCCCGACGGGCTCATCGACCGCACCCACCGCCTCGGCCTCCGCGTCTGTATGCGCGCCGCCGACACGAAGGAGGACGTTGTACAGGCGATCGAGATGGGGCTTGACTACGTTCCCTCCAACACCATCGTAACGTTATGAGGACCGGAACCTATGAAACCGTGCTGTTCGACCTCGACGGCACGCTGCTCAACACCCTTGCGGATCTCCGCTCGTCGATGAACCGCGCGCTCCTGTCCTTCGGCTTCCCGCCACATACGCTTGAGGAGGTCCGCTCCTACGTTGGAAACGGGATCCTGTCGTACACCCGCCGCGCCGTACCCGAGGGAACGGACGAAGCGACCATTCTCGCAGTTCTTGACGCGTTCAAAAAGGATTACAAGGAGCACTGCTCGGACGAGACCGCACCCTACGCGGGCGTCCTCGCGATGCTCGACGAGTTGAAAGGCTGCGGCGTCAAGACCGCGATCGTCTCGAACAAAGCCGACTTTGCGGTGCAGCTGCTCACCGAGCAATACTTCGGCGATCGCGTGTCCCTTTCGCGCGGTGAACGCGCGGGCACTCCGAAAAAGCCCGCCCCCGATATGGTAACGGCGGTGCTAAGAGAGCTCGGCGCCGATCCCGCGACCGCCCTCTACGTCGGAGACTCGGACGTCGACTTCTATACCGCCGTGAACGCACAGCTCGACGTCGTGCTCGTCGATTGGGGATTCCGCGACCGCGACCTCCTCGCGTCGCTTCTAACGGAGCTTCATGAGCCAAGACGCGGCACGGTCGTGTCGAGCGTCGACGCGCTCACCGAAGTGATTTTATCAAACGAATGACCTCGCCTCAAAAGAAAGGGCTCTGAATGAAAAAAGCACTCTTCTACGCTTCCCCGTTTTTAGCATACCCTGCCCTGATGGGCATCATCGACCGTATTCAGCACTTCACGGGAATCGAGGGACTTGCGTTTGTAGCCACGCTGTTTTCTCTTGCCTTCCTGTTCTCCGCAGCGTACGGCTTTTTCTCACCCTCGAAACGGAAATTCGACTACCTTCTGCCCATACTCGTGACCCTCGCGTCCTTTCTGTTCTGGTTTCTTCTCGGATATTTCTCGAAGTCTGACCTTGAAACGCGCTATCACCTCTCCATCGCCGTTGACGTGTCACTCCAGCCCCTCGCTGTGCTCGAGTACGCGATCATGGCACTCACCACCTTCTTCTTTTCGTTTTGTGAATTCCGAAGCGTAAAGCGATGTTTCCGTAAGAAGAGATCGCCCGAAGTCCCACCGAGCCTCAAGTGATCCTATGAAAAACAGAGCTGCAGGGCTCTGTTTTTTTGTGGTTTGATTTTTCTCCGTATAGATCGCGGTTCCTGCCGCGCCTCATCCTTCACACCTTCTCCTTCTTCCCGTCGAAACCGGGCGAACGATTTTTCTTGACAGTTTTTGGTAACCATGGTATAATTTTACCACAATCCACATATGATAGGAGGTTCAAACGATATGAAACTTTTCAAAGGCAAGGGGATGAAGGCACTCTCGGTCTCCTTGATCGCGGCAGGGTCGTATCGACCATCGAGGAGCTGCGCGGATTCATCCTTTCATAAAATCACCCGAAAATATGGAGCTGAGTCAATGACTCAGCCCCATATTTTCGTTTTCCCGTCAGAATTGGAGCAGTACCGCGTCACCCGCGCGAAGCGTCAAAGCCGTGACCGAGTCACCCGACTCAACGTTCGTCGCGACCGCACACCCGAACGCCTCCGCCGAGAACGTACGCGCTTCATCCTCGAAATTCGCAACAAGGAGGAAGCTCTCGCCGTCTCCCCGCGAAACACCGACCGTCTTCAGCCCGTCGAGGTCGCACTCGAAAGCGGCTTTTCGGACGTCAAATATTTCAGCACGTTCTTCCATAAGGAAATGAAGCTTTCGCCAAGCGCATACCGCCGTGCGTACGAGGCAGACGCGTAAAATCCGTCACACGCACCGCCTTCCGATCGAAATCGGGCGCTCGATTTCCCTTCCCGTCGACCTCCGTCGAACGATTCTTCTTGACAGTTTTTACCTTTTATGGTATAATTTTACCACAATCCACATACCATAGGAGGTTCAAACGATATGAAACTTTTCAAAGGCAAGGGGATGAAGGCACTCTCGGTCTCCTTGATCGCGGCAGCGGCGCTCACCGTCACCGTCATTGTGATCGCCTTCTCGGGTGCGTCGAGATCGGCTGAAGCAGACGCGCCCGACAGTACGGTCGAGGAAAGCGCTCCCCTGAAAAATCCCGCCGACCTCTCGGCAGACAATTCGGAAAGCACCTCGGCATCTACCGAGGACGACGATGAAACGACCGCTGAGACCACCGAGGAGGAGACCGAGCCCGTCTACGAGCTTGCCTTTTTGTCGAACGGCGACGGCACCTGCACCCTGACGGGGCTCGGAACCTACAAAAAGACTGAGATCGAGATCCCGACGCTCAGCCCGAGCGGCGACATCGTCACCGCGATCGCAGGCTACGCCTTCTACAACGAGACCTCGATCGTCCGCATTTCCCTCCCCTCCACAATCCGCTCGATCGGAGAGTACGCCTTCCTCGGATGCTCCTCGATGATCGAGATTTCGGTCTCATCGAGTAACACCGTCTTCGGGACGATAGACGGCATCCTGTATTCGAAGGACGGCTCAAGGATCATCTGCTGTCCGCCGATGCGCGGCAAAACGTCCTGCACGATCTCAAAGGACGTCGCAGTGATCGAAAGCGGCGCCTTCTCGGGCGTCAAATACCTCCGTACCGTCTACTACACGGGCTCCGCCGCCGACTGGACCGAGATCAACGTCTTTGCTCACAACGAGATGCTTGATTCTCTCCGCCTCGTTTGTAACTATTCGGAGGAGAAGTGAGGGTCGATCAAGCGAAAAACGCCTGATCACGACCAACACGTTCAAAGCAAAAAAATTCCCACAACACGTCAAACGTTTTGTGGGAATTTCTTTTACCCGATCCGTCGCACGATCCGCCCCAAGACGGCGGAGAGGAAATACATCCCGAGGTCAACGACGACGATCGTCGCACCCGTGGGCGTCTCCAGAAGGATCGACAGGAGCATTCCGAAGGATGCGCCGAGCACCGCAATCATCCCGGACGCGACCGTCACCGCGCGATAGGTGCGGAAGAGTCGCATTGCCGACAACGCGGGAAATACGATCAGCGCCGATACGAGGAGTGATCCGACAAGCTCCATCGCCGTCGCGATCACGACCGCCGCAAGCACTGCGAGCAATACGCGATAGAGCCGCGTTCTTGTTCCTGTCGCCCGCGCGAAAGTCTCGTCAAAGGTCACCGAGAAAAGCTTGTGATAGAAAAGCGCGAAGGTCACAAGCACGACGAGCGTCACGACGAGGGAAAGCAGAACATCTGTCCTCGACAGCGTGAGGAGCGAGGTCGACCCGAAGAGCGACGCGCAAACGTCTCCCGATACGTTCCCCTTCGAATCCGAAAAATGTAAGAGGAGATACCCGACGGCAAGCGCCGAGACCGAAAGGAGCGCGATCGCCGAATCCCCCTTGAGACGCGCATTTTCCCCAATCAGAAGGAGAAAAACGGCGGAAAGCGCCGTCACGGGCAGGACGATCCACAGAGGCGCCGCCACACCGAGGAGCGCCGCGACCGCAACCGCGCCAAACGCGACGTGCGAAAGTCCGTCCCCAATGAAGGAGTACCGCTTCAGAACGAGCGGAACGCCGAGCAGTCCCGCCGATAGCGCGACAAGCGCACCGACAACGAGCGCGTAGCGGACGAAAGAGTAGGACAGCGCAGTTAAGAGAAGACCGATCATTTCGCCTCACCTCCCGCTTGGTTTTCCCGTTCCTCACCGAGGAGCGAGAGATATTCCCGGCCCGCGTCACTCTTTTCATATTCCGTAGGCGTCCCGAAGAAGGGAGGGTTCTTCCCGAGGTGGAGGATACGGTCAGAGCCGAGACGGATCGCGTCGAGGTCGTGCGTGACCATCAGAACCGTGATCCCCTTCTCTCGCCGCAGTCGTCCAATCAGCGCATAAAACTCCTGCGTCGCCGAAGGGTCGAGGCTCGCCGTCGGCTCGTCGAGGAGAAGGAGCTTCTTCGCCGCAAGGAGTGCCCTTGCAAGCAGAACGCGCTGCTGTTGACCGCCCGACAGCGTTCGGTAGCTCTCCTTTGCGAGATGCTCGATCCCAAGCTCCCGAAGCGCCTGAATCGCCCGCTCCTTTTCCGTCTTCGTGAAGTAGGGACGAAAGCCGCGCACCGACAGGAGTCCCGTCCGTACGATCTCGAGGACCGACGCGGGAAAATCCCTCTGCACGTCGGTCTGCTGCGGCAGATATCCAACGTCGCGCGCAGACAGCCCTCCACCGAAAACGATCTCGCCCTCGACGGGCGTAACTAGCCCGAGAAGCGCCCGACAGAGCGTGCTCTTTCCCGTTCCGTTCGCGCCGACGATTGAAAGGCACTCGCCCGCTTCAACAAAGAAGGACAGCCCCGAGAGAACCACCTTTTTGTCATAGGCGAGGGTGATATTCTTACATACGATCTGTGTCATAACTTGTT
>JAZSIN010000141.1:0-3082 GCA_045533845.1 Eubacteriales bacterium
GAAAAACGGTTTGATATTGCCTTTTCCTTATCTCTGTCGGATCTCTTTTCTATACACGGTCGGCGAAAGTCCCGTCCGCTTCGAAAAGAATCTCGAAAAGCAGAGCGGATCGGAAAATCCGACCGACGTCGCGACCTCCGACACCGTAAAATCGGTTTCGGATAAAAGCTGCTCGGCGTAGAGGAGCTTGCGATCGAGGATATACTGCTTCGGAGAGCGGCCGCATTCCTCCTTGAATATCTTATAGAGATACGGCTGTGAAATGCCGAGCCGCCTGCACAGCTCGTCCACGCTTCCCTCAAGATGCAGGTTTGAGTTGATATAGCTGACCGAAAAATCATAGTATCTTCTCGCGCTTGAGGGTGCCCGTTCACTCGGAACGTTTATGCAGTTGTTATAGATATTCAGAAACCACTCGGTAAGCTGTGCCGTTGAAAAGAAGGTCGGATCGGTTTCAAGCTCCATTCGCGCTATGATATTCTCGACGACGTACTTGTTCCTGAACGAAAAGATCCCCGTTTCCGTATTCGGATTATACATACGGAAAAATACGTCCATCACAGGATCGTCCGAAATGATCCACAAATAGGTCCAAGGGTCATTTTCGTCCGGATAGTAATGCTCGAACATCCGCGGCGAGATCAGAAAGCCCTTCCCCGCCTCAACGGGATGTCCGTTGAAATACCCCTTCCCCGAAACCACATAGTGGATCAGGTATACGTTTCTCGACGAAGGTCCGAAGCGGGTGATCCTCGTATCCGACGAGCACCCCATCGACAGAAGCGACGGGATCCTTACATTGTCACTCGAAAAAAAATGATGTCTGATCTTCAAGCGGTCTTCCTCCTATGCTTCCTTTTTGTTATGATTTTATCATATTTTATACCGATTTGTCAATAGAATCGGTTATGATTTTGTGATAGAATAAAGGTACAAGATCAGGAAGGAGTACTGTTATGAAAAATTATGAGCTGTTCTTATCCCTAAGCGAGCCCTTTGCGGCGGGACTTTTCGAGCTTGAGGGCGCATCCCCCATAGTGCGGTATTCAAACGCCTTAAAGCGGTTCTGGGAAAACGCTCCCCTCCCCCCTTACCTTGGCGGACAGCTTTATCCTGCGGGAAAGTGTATGTTTTACTACACCGGAGATATTACCATATTTCCTCATTATTCAAATACCTTTCACGTGAATTATCGGCGTTTGTCGGAAAAAGATCCTCGAGCAGCCGAGCTGATCAGAGCCGAGGAGGGGCTCGTCAAGAAGATCCGAAACTCCCCGCACACGGTCGGCGGAAACGGATGGACGCATTCCTTCCCGAACTACTCCCGCGTTCTGAAGGAAGGGCTGAATCGCTACCGTGAGCGCGTCGAGATGCTCCCCGCGGGAGACCTCCGCGAGGGGATGCAGATCCTACTCGAGGGCATCGATATCTACCACAAGCGTTGCATCGAGCATCTTGTCAGCGTAAACGCGCCCGAAGATCTGATCGAAGCGCTGAAGCGTATGCCCTACGAACCGCCGAGAGACTTCTACGAGGCGTTGGTCTCGCTGAATTTCATTTATTATGTGGACGGATGCGATGACATCGGCCCGCTCGACCGCATCCTCCTTCCCTACCGAAAGAACGAGAGCGTCGAGGAGATGACCTTGCTCATTCGCGAATATTTCACCCACGTCGATGCGAATAACGGTTGGTCGGGCACGCTCGGTCCCGAATGTAACGAGATCACGCGCGCGTGCATTCGTGCGATCCAAAACGGACGGCGTCCGAACCTTCAGCTTCTCGTAACGAAGGACACCCCGACCTGGGTGTGGGAGGAATGCAAGGACTCGCTCGCAACGAGCTGCGGTCAGCCCGCGCTGTACAATTACGAGCTCTATATAAAGACCCTCCGCGAGCTGATGCCCGAGATCCCCGAGGAGGATCTTCGGCGCGTCGCATTCGGTGGATGTACTGAAACGATGTTCGAGGGTCTCTCGAACGTCGGATCGGACGACGCAGGCATGAACATTGCGCTGATCTTCTCGACTTATATGCGTGAGGAGCTTTCAAAGCATAAGACCTACGAGGAATTTTACGACGGACTTGTCGCCCGCATCCGAGAGGAAACCGCCGAAACGCTCGACCGGCTGAACGAATACAGACGGACACGTGCTCTCTACCGCCCCGCCGTCGTGAGGACGCTTCTCGTCGACGATTGCCTCGACACGGAGACCGAATTTAACGCAGGCGGCGCGCGATACGTATACAGCGTGATCAATATGGCAGGCACCATCAACGTGATCGATTCGCTGAACGTCATTCGCGAATTGATCTACGAAAAGAAACGCTACACGCCCGAGGAGTTTCTGTCTCTTATGGATGCCCGTGATTCCGAGTTCCTCGAGCTTGCAAAAGGATGCCGTTCCTACGGCAATGACGATGACGTCGCCGACGCGGTCGGCACGCGCCTCATCGCCGATCTCACGGATGCCCTCGGGCAAAGAGAATGCTATCCGCGCGGCAAATTCTATCCCGTGTCGAATCAATTCACAACCTACGTCAGCTCCGGCCGCAAGGTTCTCGCCACGCCCGACGGACGGGCGGCGGGCGCACCGCTATGCGATTCTCTCGCTGCGATCCACGGTAACGACAGTAAGGGAGCGACTGCTTTTCTGAACTCGGCCTCGAAGCTTGGGCTTCACAAGATAATCGGAACGCCGATCACCAACATACGCCTCTCAAAAAAGCAGCTGTACGCCTCACTATCCGCACTCGTAAACGCCTTCTTCGAGAACGGTGGTATGCAGCTTCAGATCTCCTGCCTCTCAAGAGAGGAGATCCTCGACGCGATGGAACACCCCGAAAATCATAAGACCCTCGTCGTGCGGATCGGCGGCTTCAGCGAATATTTCACACGCCTTTCCCCCGAGCTCCAGAGGACCGTTCTCGAGCGAACCGAGCACTGACAGCAGTCAATCACAAAAAAGGAGAATTCCGATGCACGATCTTCACGCACAGTTTCAAGGAAGCGGCGAGTACTACGCCGCAGGTCTTTACGAGGGGCGCGTGGAAAATGAAACGATAAAAGTCGGATCGTAGC
>JAZSIN010000166.1:0-2851 GCA_045533845.1 Eubacteriales bacterium
TATCTCTATCATGGACCTTGGCGACGGCGTGTTCGAAGTACTTTCCACCAACGGTGACACTCACCTCGGCGGTGATGACTTCGACCAGGTGATCATCGACTGGCTCGCTTCAGAGTTCGCAGCCGAGAATGACGGTGCAAACCTCAAGCACGACCCTATCGCACTCCAGAGACTCAAGGAGGCGGCAGAGAAGGCGAAGATCGAGCTTTCGGGTATGACCTCGACCGACATCAACCTCCCCTTCATCACGGCAAATGCACAGGGCCCGCTCCACTTTGACGCGACCCTTACGAGAGCCGAATTTGACCGCATCACGGCTGACCTTGTCGACGCGACGATGAAGCCCACGAAGCAGGCACTTTCCGATGCGGGCATCAGCGCGTCCGAGGTCGACAAGGTCCTCCTCGTCGGTGGCTCGACGAGAATTCCTGCCGTACAGGAGGCAGTAAAGAAGTTCATCGGTAAGGATCCCTTCAAGGGTATCAACCCCGACGAATGCGTTGCGATCGGCGCGGCAATTCAGGGCGGCGTCCTCGGCGGCGACGTCAAGGATCTCCTCCTGCTCGACGTTACGCCTCTGTCGCTCGGCATCGAGACCCTCGGCGGCGTCTTCAACCGTATCATCGACCGTAACACCACCATCCCCGTAAAGAAGAGCCAGATCTACTCCACCGCAGCAGACGGTCAGACCTCGGTCGAGATCCACGTCCTGCAGGGTGAGCGCGAGATGGCGGCTTATAATACCACCCTCGGCAAGTTCTCCCTCACGGGCATTCCCGCGGCACCGAGAGGCGTACCGCAGATCGAGGTCACCTTCGACATCGACGCCAACGGTATCGTAAACGTTACCGCACTGGATAAGGGAACGGGCAAGGAACAGCACATCACCATCACCTCCTCTACGAATATGTCTCAGGAGGATATCGACCGTGCTGTTAAGGATGCTGAAAAGTACGCAGATGAGGATAAGAAGCAGAAGGAAGCAGTCGACACGAAGAACCACGCGGAGACTATGATCTTCCAGACCGAAAAGACTCTTGCAGATCTCGGCGACAAGGTTTCGGAGGCGGATACCGCACCCGTGAAGGAAGCGATCGAGAAACTGAAGAGCACCGTGAATTCGGGCGATACCGAGGCGATCAAGGCGGATACCGAGGCGCTTGAAAAGGCGTTCTACCCGATCGCGGAGAAGCTTTATCAGGCACAGGCGGGCGCACAGGGCGCTCCCGGCGCGGACGCAGGCGCACAGGGCGGCGAGGGCTTCTACGACGCGGACTTCGAGGATAAGAGCAACTAAGAGTTATGCTGTATATTCAGCGGGAAGGGGTATTTTGCCCTTTCCCGCACAGCGCGTTATTTGCATAGAGAGACAGAAGGAATAGAGAAATATGGCAGATAAACGAGACTATTACGAGGTGCTTGGCGTAAAAAAGGGCGACGACGACGCTGCGATCAAAAAGGCGTATCGCGTTCTTGCGAAAAAGTACCATCCCGATATGAATCCCGGTGACGCGGAGGCGGAGAAGAAGTTCAAGGAGGTCAACGAGGCGTACGGCATTCTGTCGGACGCGGAGAAGCGTGCGGCGTACGATCAGTACGGTCACGCGGCGTTCGATCCCGCATCGGGCGGCTTCGGCGGCGCAGGCGGCGCGGGCTTTGACTTTGGCGACATCTTTGAAAATTTCTTCGGCGGCTTCGGCTTTGGCGGCGGAAGCTCCGCACGTGCGAATGCACCGAGACGCGGTGAGAATATCAACCTCAGCCTGCGTCTTACGCTTGAAGAGTCGGCAACGGGCGTGAAAAAGGAGTTTACTTATCCTTGTAACGTGACCTGCTCCGACTGTGACGGAAAGGGTGGTAGCGAGGTCGAGACCTGTCGCGTCTGTAACGGAAGCGGTCAGCGCCGCGTTCTGCAGAACCTCGGCGGTATGCAGTTTCAGACGACGAAGACCTGCGACAGCTGTCGCGGAACGGGTCGTACGATCAAGAACGTCTGTAACACCTGCCGCGGTAACGGCATCGTGCGCAAGCAGAGGACGGTGACCGTCAACATCCCCGCAGGCATCGACGACGGGCAGAGCATCGCGAAGCGCGGCTACGGCTGTGACGGCAGAAACGGCGGCAGTGCGGGCGACCTCATCGTCACGATCTCACTCCGTAAGCACGAGATCTTCGAAAGACAGAATTTCAACATCTACTGCGAGGTACCGATCACGGTGGCAGAGGCGACGCTCGGCGCAGAGATCGACGTCCCGACGCTCGATGGAACCGAGAAGTATAACATTCCCGAGGGCACCCAACCGGGCGAAACCTTTACGCTTCGCGGCAGAGGGATTCCGTACACCAACAGCGCGTCGCGGAAGGGCGACCTCGTCTTCCGTACGACGGTCGAGATCCCGAAGGGACTTTCCGAGAAGCAGAAGGACGTAATGCGTCGCTTTGCCGACGAATGCGGTGAAGGGAATTACGCGAAGAAAAAGAAGTTCAAGAATATCTTCGGAAAGAAAAAATAATGAAAAAAGCAACCGCGAGGGATCTTTCCCAAAGCGGTTGCTTTTTTGTAAGGGGCGCACGGCGTATCGCTCGCCGGTTCACCCGGCGAGCTCACCGAGCACCTCAAGGAGCTTGAAGCGGACACGATAGGTCGTGTTATCGTGCGAATCGGTGATAATGCGGTACTGATCTCCGCTGAAGCCGAGGTCGATGAGGGAGGACGCCATCGTGTCAGAGCCGTCTCCCGTCGCCGCCGAGTAGCAAAGCGAGGGGAATAACACGCACCACCAATACTGCCCCGCCGATTCGCCGATGATCACGCGGAGAGAGAGATAGCTTCCCGAGGGGAAGGCACAGC
>JAZSIN010000194.1:0-7852 GCA_045533845.1 Eubacteriales bacterium
TGCCATCAGTTCGTTGGCGACGAGAAGTATCTCCTCGGCGATATATGGAAGGGCGTGACCAATACGGAGATTTAGGAGGAGTTCCGTTCCTGCAACGCATATGCGCGTGAGGACTGCAAGGACTGTTGGGCACGTCTTTACTGCTCGGGTGGATGTGCGGCGAATGCATATCACGCAACGGGCTCGGTGAAGGGCATTTATGAATACGGCTGCCGTCTCTTCAAGAAGAGAATGGAATGTGCCATTATGGTCAAGGTCGCGGAGGCGATGGGAAAGTGATAGGTGTTCCGAGGCTCTGCTTCGGTCTCCGCTTAAGGACTTTTTGGAAAAAGTCCTTAAGAATCCCCAAGCTTTTCGAAAACAGGAAATGAGGATCAGAAAGGAGAACGGATATGCTGCTGACAATAGATCTCGGAAATACCAATATCCATGTTGGACTCTTCCGCGCGGACGAAAATCTCCCCGCGATCGAATTTGGACTCGGAACCGACGAAAAGCGATCGGCGGACGAATACGCGCTGATTCTTTCGGCGCTTCTCGGACGCTACGGGATCGACGTGTCACAGATCGACGATGCGATCATTGGATCGGTCGTTCCGACCATGACGGGGAAGGTGCTGACCGCCATTCGAAAGCTGACGAGTACTCCCGTGACCGTTGTCGGTCCCGGTGTAAAGACCGGCTTTTCCATTCGGCTTTCCGATCCCGCCGAGCTCGGCGCCGATCTTGCCGCAAACGCGGCGGGCGCGATTAAGACGGTGGGAGCGCCGTGCGTGATCGTAGACTGCGGAACGGCGACCGTCGTGTCTGCCGTAACGGGTGAGGGGAAGGGAACGCCCGTGTTCGTCGGTGCCTCGATTCTTCCCGGTGTCCGTATGAGCTTTGATTCTCTCGGAGAGACCGGACTTCTGCCGGACGTGCCGGCGGATATTGCAGGGGAAGCGGGCGAAAGCCTCCCCACGGTCGGGCGGAATACCCGCGACGCGATGCGCTCGGGCGTCCTTCGCGGACAAGCGCTTGCCGTTTCAGGGCTCGTGGAGCTTTATAAGAAAACGCTTTCGCTTCCTTCGGAAAGCACCGTCGCCGTGACGGGCGGTTGTGCGGAGATGCTTCTTCCGATGCTTCCGAGGGAGTACGTATATCTTCCGCATCTTACCCTTACGGGGCTCGCCGAAATGCGTCGGCTGAACGCACGGAAGAAATAAAAAGGTAGAAACGCGCGAGAGTCGAGGATACCGCAAGAAGCGGATCTTACGACCCGAACGTGCGCTCTATAATATATTTTGTTTCGCTGTATCCGTATAAGACGGAACGGCAGAAAGGATTTTTTATGTTAAACCAAAATAAGAAAAGAATGGACACAAAAACGCTGGTGCTCGGTGCGGTCCTGACCGCGATCGTCGTGGTGCTACAGTTTATGGCGCCTCTCTTCCGCTTCACCGCGTTCTCGCTCTCCTTCGTGCTCGTGCCGATCGTGCTCGGTGCCGCGCTGTGCGGCGTCGGCGTCAGCACCTGGCTCGGCTTCGTGTTCGGTGTCGTGGTGCTTCTCAGCGGAGACGCCGCATCGTTCCTCGCCGTTGATATTGCGGGAACGATCGTGACCGTCCTTGTGAAGGGCACTGCCTGCGGTCTCGCGGCAGGTCTCGTGTACAAGCTTCTTGAAAAGAAGAGCGTCTACCTCGCGGTCTTCGCGGCGGCGGTTGCCTGCCCGATTGCGAACACGGGCGTCTTTCTCCTCGGCTGTATCGTTTTCTTCCTGGACACCGTCAAGGCGTGGGGAGCGGCACTCGGCTACGAGAACGCCGTTTCGTATATGTTCCTCGGGCTTGCGGGCGTCAGCTTCCTCATCGAGCTTGTGATCAACGTCGTGCTCAGCCCCGTGATCATTCGTCTCATCCGCATCAGAAAAAAAGCGGCGTGACACAGTGCTTTTTCGTGTCTCATCGCGTCTCACACAAAAAAGAGCCCCTCGGGGGCTCTTTTCTCTATATGGAGAGAGAAACAGCTCTCTCCATATACTGCTCTCTCATTCTACTGTGCTTCGCTCTGCTCTGCTGTGCTCTGCTCTGCTGTGCTATGGGATGAGGTATACCTCGAGGTAAAAAAGAAATCACTTGACTTTCGGTATATCGTATGTTATAATGAAAAAAATAATCGGAGAGGCGCATCGTTTCTCCGAGTCGACTCGGCTTAAGACAGGAGACTTCTATGAAACAGGATCTACTGACGATAATTGAAGAAAGAATGCAGACCTTCTCGAAGGGGCAGAAGCAGATTGCATCGTACATCATCGAGCACTACGACAAGGCGGCGTATCTGACCGCTGCGCGGCTCGGAAAGCTCGTTGGTGTATCCGAGTCGACCGTCGTGCGCTTTGCGAACGAGCTTGACTTCGAGGGATATCCCGAATTGCAGGACGCGCTTCAGAAGATGATCCGTACCCGCCTCACCTCGATCCAGCGTATGGAGGTGACGAATACACGGATCGGCGACGGTGACGTTCTTGAGAACGTGCTTTCGTCGGATTCCGAGAAGATCCGCTATACGATGGACGCGATCGACAAGCAGGCGTTTTCCGAGGCGGTCGAACGGATCGCGGGCGCGAGACGCATCTATATCATAGGCGTGCGCTCGTCGTCCACTCTTGCGGGATTTTTGAACTTTAACCTCCGTATGATCTTCGATGACGTAAAGTTCGTGCAGACGACGTCGAGAAGCGAGATGTTCGAGGAGATCATGCGGATCGGAGAAAACGACGTGATGATTGCGATCAGCTTCCCACGCTACTCAAAAAGGATCGCAAACGCGGTCGAATTTGCGCACCACGCAGGTGCGGACGTCGTGGCACTCACCGACAGCGACAATTCGCCGATCGCGGAGTATGCGGATCAGCTTCTGATCGCACACAGCGACATGGTCTCCTTCGTCGACTCGCTCGTCGCGCCCCTCAGCGTGATCAACGCGCTCGTTGCCGCGCTTTCGATGAAGAAGCAGGAGGAGCTCACCGTCCGTCTGCGCGAGCTTGAGCAGATCTGGGACGATTATGAGGTCTACGAGAAGAGCGAGGATGCGGACGTGCCGCCCGCAGAGAAGTCGCTCGATAGCGGAAAGCGTACGAGGAAGCGGAAGGGGTAAATGGAAAAGAAGGTTTTGGTTATCGGCGGCGGTGCTTCGGGAATGCTCGCCGCCATTCACGCTTCCTATGCGGGAGCGGAGGTCGTTCTCGTCGAACGGAATGAGCGCCTCGGCGTCAAGCTTCGCATTACGGGCAAGGGGCGGTGCAACGTCACGAACGACTGTGAGAGAGACGAGTTTCTCAGGAACGTCCCGCGTAATCCGCGCTTCCTTTACGCCGCACTCGCGCGGTTTTCCCCAAGCGACGCGCAGAGCTTTTTTGAGATGCTCGGTGTTCCTTTAAAGGTCGAGCGCGGGCGGCGCGTCTTTCCTGTTTCCGACAAAGCAAATGATGTCGCGAACGCGCTCGTTCAGCATTGCCGCGACTGCGGCATACGGATCGTACGGGAGCGTGTCAGAGCCCTGACCGTTGAAGAAGATGCAAGCGGCGAAAGAAGGGTGACGGGTGTCGTGACCGACCGAGGAGAGCTTTCTGCGGATGCTGTGATCGTTGCGACGGGAGGTGCTTCGTATCCTCGGACAGGCTCGGACGGAGACGGCTACCGCCTCGCGCGGTCGGTCGGGCATGCCGTGACCGAGATCTCGCCCTCGCTCGTGCCGCTTACGGCTGACGGGAGGCTTTGCGCCTCGATGCAGGGGCTTTCGCTTCGTAACGTGCGGCTGAAGATCTTTGAAAAGACGGTGTCGGGTGAAAAGATGATTTTCGAGGACTTCGGAGAGATGATGTTCACCCATTTCGGACTGACGGGACCGCTCGTTCTGTCGGCGTCGGCACACCTCGACGGGATCACGGCGGGGAAATACCGCGCTGAGATCGATCTGAAGCCCGCCCTTGACGAAAAGGCACTCGACGAGCGCGTGAGATCGGATTTTGCGAAATACAACAACAGAGATCTCATCAACGCCCTCTCGGACCTGCTCCCGCAGAAAATGATCGCGCCTGTCATCGCGCTGTCGGGGATCGGGGAACGGAAGAAGGTACACGAGATCACGAGGGAGGAGCGCCTTGGGCTCATCGCGCTGCTGAAGCATTTTACAGTGCCGATCCGCGGCTTCCGCCCGATCGACGAGGCGATCGTCACACGCGGCGGCGTTTCGGTGAAGGAGATCGATCCGAAAACGATGCAGTCAAAGCTTGTCGAGGGGCTTTATTTCGCGGGCGAGGTGCTTGACCTCGACGCCTACACGGGAGGCTATAATCTCCAGATTGCCTTTGCAACGGGTGTCCTCGCAGGCGAGAGCGCGGCGGAGAGAAATTACAGTAAGGAGCAACTTTTATGACGACTCATTATCAAATTGCCATAGACGGGCCGAGCGGAGCGGGAAAGAGTACGCTTGCAAAGGCGATCGCCGCCCGGCTCGGGATCGTTTACGTCGATACGGGCGCGCTTTACCGTACGGTCGGCTATTTCGTGAGGACGCGCGATGTTGATCCGAAGGACCCGGAGGCGGTCGCCGCTCTCCTCCCCGAGATCGATATCCGCGTCAGATACGAGAACGGCGTTCAGCGCGTTTATCTCAACGGCGAAGACCTCGGCGACAGGATCAGGACCCCCGAGATGTCGCTTTACGCATCGGCAGTTTCCGCGATCCCCGCGGTGCGCGCCTTCCTTCTCGAAACGCAGAAATCGATTGCAAGGGAAAACTCGGTCATTATGGACGGCCGTGACATCGGAACGGTCATTCTGCCGAACGCCGATGTGAAGATCTTCCTCACCGCTTCGATCGAGGCGCGCGCACGCCGCCGCTATATCGAGCTCACGGAAAAGGGACAGAGCGTCGTCTACGAGGACGTGCTCCGCGAGATGGAGCTGCGCGACGGAAACGACAGAAGCCGAGCAGTCGCACCCGCAGTCCCTGCGCCCGACGCGATCTTCTTCGACAACTCGGGCATGACGGTCGAGGAGGGCGTTAACGCGATCCTCGCGATCATCGCGGAGAAGATCCCCGCGGCAGTCGGAGGTGTGGTATGAAAAAGGTCCCGCTCGGATACAGGATCATTCGCTTCTTCTTCGTCCTGCCCGTAAAGTTTTTCCTCAATATCCGCGTTTTCGGAAAGGAGAATATCCCGACCGACACAACGGGGTATCTCATCGCGTCAAACCACGTTTGCTGGATCGATCCGATTATCGTTTGCTCGGGCTTCCGTCAGAAGATCCACATCATGGCAAAGAAGGAGCTCTTTAAGATCCCCGTCTTCTCGTCCATGATCCGCGCGCTCGGTGCGTATCCGATCGACCGGAGCGGAGGAAACACGGGTACGATCAAGGAAACGATCAAAATGCTCGAAAACGGCGACAGCGTCTGCATCTTCCCGCAAGGAACGCGCCGCCGCGGTCAGACGATCACAGAGACGCCCCTGAAGCCGGGAGCCGCAATGATCGCGCTTCGGGCGGGTGTTCCGATCGTTCCCGTCCGCGTTGTGATGAAGGGCGAGCGCTATCGTCCCTTCCGCAGAAATAAGCTCGTCATCGGAAAGCCGATCACCCCCGAGGAGATCTGCTACGATCCCGAAGCGTCCGGAGAATATAGCCGTGTCACCGAGCTGATCCGTGAGCGGATCGCGGAGCTTCAGTAAGATGGAGAGACCTACCGTAACCGTTGCGCGTCACGCGGGCTTTTGCTTCGGCGTGAAGCGCGCGACCGACGCCCTTGAGCAGGCGCTGACCGAAAAGAGAGAGGGCGAGCGCATCTGCACGCTCGGGCATCTGATCCACAACGACGTTTATAATCGCGCGCTTTCACAGCGCGGCGTTCTGAACGTATCGGGAGAGGAGCTTTTGTCGCTTGCGCGGTCGGCGAGCGAGGAGTCGCCCGTGACGGTCTTCGTTCGCGCCCACGGCGTTCCGAAAGAGACGACCGCGCTGCTGCTTCGCTGTGCGGAGGAGAATCCCTTTTTCAGGTACGTCGACTGCACCTGCCCCTACGTTTTAAAGATCCATCGGATCGCCGAGAGAGAGACGGGCGATGACTCCGTTTTTCTCCTCCTCGGAGACGAAAAGCACCCCGAGGTCGAGGGGATCCTCAGCTACGTGAAGGGTGAAAAGCACGTTTTCCCCGATTTTCAAGCCCTTGAATCGCTGATTTCAAGCGGAAAAATAGAAAGAACTTGTGCAAAGAATATAGTTTTGGCGGCGCAAACCACCCAAAAGCTGTCAGAATGGAGAAAATGTGAGGATTTTTTAAAAAACCTCTTCACAAATATTAAAATATTTGATACAATATGTATCGTGACGGAAGAAAGACAGACCGAAGCCGCATCTCTTGCAAGGGAATGTGATTTTATGATCGTTATCGGCGGTCAGCAGAGCTCGAACACGCGAAAGCTGTACGCCGTTTGCCACCGTAATTGCAGCGCTACCGTGCAGGTAGATACTGCCGATGATCTGCTCTCTCAACATTTAATTCCGTCCTCCTACCAGCGAGTAGGGATCGTCGCGGGCGCTTCCACCCCGCAGGCGTTAATACAGGAGGTATTGAAAACCATGAGTGAAGCAGAAATCAGAGAAGAGGACTTCGGCGCACTGCTCGAAGAGTCTCTCAAAACTATAAACACAGGAGATACCGTCAAAGGTATTGTGACCGCAGTTACAGACCTTGAGATCCAGCTCGACCTCGGCGTAAAAGTTACCGGCGTCATCAAGTCCGACGACGATACTTCCGTGAAGTATAGTGAAGCATTCAAGGTCGGAGACGAAATCGAAGCATTCGTTATCCGCGTACAGGACGGAGAGGGCGTTGCGACCCTTTCGAAGAAGCGCGTTGACACGGACAGAAGCTGGAAGGTCATTGAAAGCGCGAAGGAGGAGAGAACGGTCCTTACCGCCGTTGTTTCCGAGGCAGTTAAGGGCGGCGTCGTGATCCGCGTTGAGGGTCACCGCGTATTCGTTCCCGCATCCCAGACCGGCGTTCCGAAGGACGGAGACTTCTCTGTTCTCGTCGGCAAGGAGGTACGCTTCCGCATCATCGAGGTGAAGCCCGGTAAGAAGGCGATCGGCTCGATCAAGAGCGTTCTTTCCGAGGAAAGAGCTGCAAAGGAAGCAGAGTTCTGGGCAAACGTTGAAGAGGGCAAGACCTACGTCGGAACCGTCAAGAGCATGACCTCTTACGGTGCATTTGTCGACCTCGGCGGTGTAGACGGCATGGTCCACAAGTCCGAGCTCTCGTGGAGAGATATTCCCTCTCCCGCAGCTGTCGTTTCGATCGGCGACGAGATCAAGGTCTTCGTCAAGAGCTTCGACGCAGAGAAGAAGCGCATCTCGCTCGGCTACAAGACGGAGGAGACCAACCCCTGGTACATTTTCTCGAACAACTATCAGGTTGGCGACATCGTAACGGCTAAGATCGTAAACATCAAGCCCTTCGGCGCATTCGCAGAGATCATCGACGGTGTTGACGGCCTCATCCACATTTCTCAGATCGCGCTTCAGCGCATCGAGAAGCCCGAGGACGTTCTCGCACTTGGCGACGAGGTCGAGGCAAAGATCATCGGCATCGAGGAGAACGGCAAGGACAGACGGATCAGCCTGTCCATCAAGGCAGTTCTTCAGGAGACCGCTGAAGAAGAGGCTCCCGCAGAGGAAGCAGCTGAGGCTGCTGCTGACGTAGAATAATTCTCACGTAAGATAAAAAGAACCGACGGCGAAAGCCGTCGGTTCTTTTTTGACTCGGATTCAGTCTACCTTCAGGTCTGCGGTGTAGAACGCGCGGGAGAACG
>JAZSIN010000053.1:0-2434 GCA_045533845.1 Eubacteriales bacterium
TTGTCTTCCTAAGACCGCTTGGCCTCCGACTTCTTCCTCGACGACGATATTGTTCGATACGTAGATCTTGCAGCCGCAGATCGCGCCGATACAGCCCGCCTCGAGGACGTCCTTCGTCTCGGCGGTGAGGCTCACCTTCGCCTTGAGGATCGCCGCCGCTACTGCGGGGGATACCTCGATGACGACGTTCTCAGACTTCGAGACGTTGTTCTCGTAAAGCTTCTCGACGGCGTCGATCACGGTGTCGATGATCGTATCCGAGTCGATCGAGCCCTCGACGGTGTTGCCCGCCTCCTCGTAAAGACCGAAAATGTGCTTGTCCGCCGTGTTCGCGAGCGCCTGTGCCGCGATATGCATCGCCTCCTGCATCAGCTTCGGCGTTGCCTGCGCGCGGTCGATGTCGTCGATCTGGAAGTTGAAGTACTTTGCCTGATCGATCTCAAGGGTGCGCACGCTGTCGGACAGCGTCTCGGGCGTACCCATATCGGTGTTCTTCGTGTAGTCGCCGACCGTCACGTTTCCTACACCGACGATCTTGACCGAGTCTCCCATCGCCTTGATGTCGCCTTCAAATTCGCGGTTACAGTGACGTACCGCAACGTACTCCTTGTCGAGTGCTCTGTACAGATTCTCGCTCCATACGGTAGGGATAAAATTCGTAATTGCCATTTTTTCGTTTCCTTTCGTTTCGTAGTGTTTACCAAAGCCTCATCGCCCGCATAACGGCGTCGAGGTTCTCTCTGATCTCGCGTGGGGACATCCCTCGTACCTCATCTCTCGTGTAGGGGATCTCTCCACCGTCTGCGAGGCCTCCCGCAGACCGCACGCGATTTCGTTCGTTTTCCCGCTCGGCGTCGCGCCGAAGCTTCTGTTCCCGCTTTTCATACAGGGCATACGCCGCCGCAAGCGGGAGGTCGGATTCTCTCACCGACAAGGGGATCTCGGAAAATCCGACCTCGGGAAAGAGCGTAAAAAAGTCCTGAAGCTCCTCGTACGCATCCCTCCGCGCCGCGCGAACGCCGGTCGTCAGATCACGGGGATCTCTTTTCTCCGTCTCCGTCTCCCGAAGAGGAGGCAGAGAAGCAGTGTGATCAGCTCCCAGAGCCATTTCACAAATCCCCTCAGTGTCCTCTCCTCCACCGTCGTGTTCGTCCGCACATCCGAACGGTACTCCGACGTCGTTCGCTTCGTCAGTCTCTTTTCCACATTCCGTTTCAATTTCCTTCTCCTCCATACTCCGTGGGAGCTCTCCCTCGGGGAGGACTCCCGATTCATTCTCTTCCATTCGCGTCGCCTCCGTTCTCTCTCTCCTCGAGAAGCGCGAGGAGCTCACGCTTTCCTGCCACCGCACCGTCGGGAATGCGCGACAGGTATTCAGACGGCGTGATATAGCCGCCGTCGAGGAGTCTGTCGAGGAGATTCTGCGACGCCGCCGCCGTGTAGCGGCCCGTCTCCTCTGCGCTGACGCGCGCCGCAAGCACCGCGTCACGAAGAACGAACAGCTCCTCTGCCGTATGGACTCTCCCCGCGCGTCCCGACGGGAGCAGACGCCCCGCGGGATAATACGCGAGGGTCATATCCGCCCAGATGTCACCGAGGTCCTCAAGACACCTGAGAAACGCGGTGCGCACCTGACGGAGGGGGATCTGCGCGCTCTCCTGAAGGGCGAGGATCGCGCTCGTGTTCTTCGCCTCGGCGTCGCCGAGCGCCGCCTCGGTCGCACCCGCCATCTCCTTCGTGTCCTCGATGGCACGGCGGATCAGATCGGTAAATCCCGCCTGCATCTGTCCGACGCCGACGACCTGAACAGCGTCCGAAATGCTTCCGCCGCCCAGAGCGCCGATCGCCTCCCCGACCTCGTTCGACCACTCGGGGATCTTCGACTTGTCGTAGATCACCTTCGAGAACGCCGTGTCCTGCATATGCTTCATCACCATCGCATAGGCGCGGTTGATAAAGCGCTGATTCGGGATCATTCCCGTGATCGGAGACGTGCCGTGGAAGCTGTTCTTCGTCGGCATCCAATTGAAGTACGCGATCGGATAGAGGCGCTGCCCCGTGTCGGCGCGGGCGATCACGGCGTCACGCGTCGATTTCTCGAAATGCACCGTCCCATTCTCCTTATAGAAGTAGAGCAGGTAGGTCGCCTTGCTGTTTTCCTCGCCCGAAAGCTCCGAGAGAGAGAGATCGCCCGCGCGTCCCGTGTCCTCGTCGGGACGGATCCTTTTCACGGTCTCCTCGGGTACGCCGTTCTGTCTCGCCTCCGCGCGGAGGGAGGACACCGTCGCACGTCCCGACAGGATCACGTATTCCTGCGACTGAATGTCGGGGCGGTTGACGTCCGCAACGAAGAGGCTCGTCGAATCGACCGTCCCCGTGACGATGTCCCCGACGTAAGGCTGACCCGTCCTTCTTTCGGGATCCCAATAGCAGT
>JAZSIN010000034.1:0-4095 GCA_045533845.1 Eubacteriales bacterium
GGTGATCTTGCAGGTCTTTGCGGAGAGACCCGTCCTCTCGATATCGAAAACAATGAACTCATCCTGATACATTCCCTTATAGCTGCCGTAAAGCGCACCCGCCGTATCGTTGACGAAGTACGCTTCGATCCCGTAAATGACCTTCTGATCGATCTTTTCGGACGTGAGCATCGCATCCTGAAAGCCCTGCACGTTTCCGTGATCGGTGATCGCGACTGCGGGATGTCCCCACTTCTTCGCGGTCTTGACGGCAACGTCGGGTGGGATCAGCGCGTCCATATTCGACATCATCGTATGGAGGTGAAGCTCGACGCGCTTTTCGGGAGCATGGTCCATTCTGTCAAGGCGAGAAACACGCGCAACGTCGCTGAAGAAGAAATAGAGATCGTCGGTAGAAAAATCCTTGCGCGTATCCTTCTTGACGTAGCCGCGCATCGCGTAAGTGCCACCCTTCGCGAAGAGTCCCGCAAGCTCCTTTGCCTCCTCGGGAGATACGTTGAATTTCCGTGCCTCGATCGTGGCGTTTCCGTCGGTCAGACCGAAGGAGATTCGGAACGAATCCCCCGTACGGTTCGAATCCTCTGTGTAACAGATCACGTCTCCGATAAACGTGACGTTCTTCTGCGGATGCGTGACCGCAGCAATCTGCGCGGGACGGATCTCAAAGGGCTCTCCGAGCACGAATTCGGGGCTCGTAATATCAAACGTAGTGTGCCCGATGCGAACCTGTCCCTCAACCGAAAAGTCGGGCGTTGCATCCTCGTCGTAGACCGAAAAGACGCGTGTCAGATCGGGACCATCTTTTTCCTCCGCCGCGCCGTCGTTATTTTCGTTATCGTGAGAATAAGAAGCATTTCTGCGGTGCTCCTCGTACTGTCTGTTCGCCTCGATCGCCTGTCTCTCCAGCAATTCGATCGCCTCTCGGTAGACCGTACTTCTTTCGTTCTCATACCCCTCGGGATGCTCGAGTCGCACCGGGATCGAAAGATCAAATTCCGATCGGATGATGCCGGAAATAATCTCCCTCGTCTTCGCGTCGTCGAGGAAATTCATCCCGCCGACGGAAAGAGGAAGGTCGATCACAAGCTCACGTTCCGAGAGATGCGTGCGATAAGCGTCGAAAAAGCCCCGAGCGACCACGCCGACGCGCTCTGCCTCGGTAAGGATCTCGGGTATGTAGCCTTCGGAAAAAAGCTCCGACGGGTAATGCGGCAAGATCCGCACACAGCTTAACGCGTATTGCTCTCGGATCTCGTTTTCGATCGAATATAAAAAGCGTTTCATAACGAGTTCGGGAAGATCCACTCTAATCTCAAGAAGGCGCGCCTCCTTGTCGGCACGAACAGTATATGCCTTGACGAGGTCAAGGATCTCCCGATGCTCCGCGCGGGGGGTATATCGATTCAAAACCTGAAGCAGTGTTTTTGCCAAGGGAAACCTCCGAATCTATAGTACGGTAGAAAGTAACCGGATCAATTTGCGGCGTCTCGCATCGCGCGAAGCTCGCGGATCAGCGTCTCGATGACCCTGTCCTCGGGTATCTTTCCGACGACGACGCCCTTTCGGAAGAGAGCCGCCTCGCCCTTTCCGCCTGCAATCCCGACGTCCGCCTCACGCGCTTCTCCGGGACCGTTTACGATACAGCCCATCAAAGCGACCTTGTACGGCAGGTCGAGAAGGTCCTCGCGCTTTACTGCCTCTTCAAATTCCTTAACGAGCGAAATGAGGTCGATCTTCGTCCTTCCGCAGGTCGGGCAGCTTACGATATCGAGTCCTGCCTGTCCCGCTACGCCGACTGCGCGTAAGATCTTTCTTGCGGCATCCGCCTCCTCCTCGGGCTTGTCCGTGAGGGAGACGCGGATCGTATCTCCGATCCCGTCACAGAGGAGCGAGCCGATCCCGACCGCGCTCTTGATGCTCCCCATCTCCTTGCTTCCCGCCTCGGTAACGCCGAGGTGGAGCGGATAGTCGCATTGCCCCGCAAGCAGACGGTTCGCGTCGATCATCCCCTTCGGGCTCGACGCCTTGATCGAAATGACCGTATCAAAAAATCCGAAGCGCTCGAGAAGCGCGATGTGGTAAAGCGCGCTTTCCGTCAGAGCCTCGGCCGTGGGAGAGCCGTACCGCGCAAGAATGTGCTTCTCAAGAGAGCCGCTGTTGACGCCGATGCGGATCGGGATGTTCCGCGCCTTACAAGCGTTGCAGACCGCCCGCACGTTCTCGTCATCTCCGATATTGCCGGGGTTAATACGGATTTTGTCGATCCCGTACTCTGCGCACTTCAGTGCAATACGGTAGTCAAAATGAATATCCGCAACGACGGGAACATCGATCCCCCTTTCCTTGATCACTTTGACGGTCTCTGCCGCCTCGAGATCGGGAACGGTAATGCGCACGATATCACACCCCGCCTCGGAAAGCGACAGGATCTGACGGATCGTTGCCTCACTGTCGTGCGTGTCGGTGTTCGTCATCGACTGGATCGCGATCGGATTTTTTCCGCCAATCTTCACCCTGCCGACTGTCACCTCTCTCGCCCTTCGTCTTATTGTCTGATAGTCCATACAGTCACCCTTTACACAAATTATCGGGGAAAAGTTCCCCCGGAAATGCGCTTACGCGCCTCCGATAAATCTCGAAACAAGTCCCATAACATCCTTTACCGTGATGACTACCATCAAAAGCATCAGAAGCGCAAGACCTGCAAGATTGATGATCCCCTTCACCTTGTCGGGAACTGTTCTCCGCGTCACGAGCTCAATGAAGCAGATCAGAAGCTGACCGCCGTCAAGCGCAGGAAGCGGCAGGAGGTTCATCACTCCGAGATTGATCGAAATCACGGTCACGATATAAAGAAGCGAGATCGTGCTCTGCCGTGCGGCGTCGACCATTACCTCGGTCACGCCGACCGCGCCCGAGACCGATTCAACGCCAAAGCGTCCGCTGAACAGCCCCCCAAGCGAATCCCAGACCATTTTGATCGTCGAACAGGAGCGCCAGAATGTCGCCGTAACGCGGTCCCAAAGCGACACCATATCGTCGGGATAGTAATAGAAGCCGAAGTCCTGCATACCGACCACGGCGCCGCTCTCCTCTGCGGTCGGAAAGACCACGTCACGGATCACGAGCACCTTGCCGTCACGCTCGACGGTGATGTCGATCGGCTTATTTCCCTGATACATAATCTCGTACGAGACCTCGTAGCCCGTATGCACGCGGACCTTCCCGACCTTCAGGATCTTATCCATATTTTGGAGAAGTGCTTCACCCTCACTCATATAAACGGTGTCCGCGTGCTCGCCCTCGTGGTTGTACCAGATTGCAGTTGTGGTATAAGCAGAGTTACAAACAAGCACGAACATCAGGATAAAGCCGAGTAAGACGTTCATAAACGGACCTGCGATCATGATCAGCATCCGCTGAAACACGTTCTTCTTAGAGAGCGCGTTCGGATCGTCCGACTCCTCGTTTTCGCCCTCCATGCTGACAAAGCCGCCAATCGGGAAAGCACGAAGCGAGTAGACCGTGTACTGCTTATCGTCGATCGACTCCTCGGTAGCGTCTCCTTCAGCCTCCGTGGTATTCCGTCTCTTATCCGCGCGGCGCTTGCCGGGACAGAAGGAAACGAGCCTCGGACCCATACCGATCGCGAACTCGTGAACGGTCACCCCGAAGGCACGTGCCGCGAGAAAATGTCCGAGCTCGTGAATGAGGATCATCACCCCGAAGGCGAAAATAGCAAGAAGAATATACAAAAAAACCAAAACGAATTCCCTCCTTTGGGAAACGAAAAAGATGGGATACAGCTTAGGAAAGCTCTGCGATCCGCTGTTTCGTATTTACACGCGCGACGCGATCGCAAAGCAGGATCTCGTCGAGCGTTGATGCGGACGCGGCAGTCGACTCCATATCGGACAAAACGCCCGTCACAATGTCCATAATGTCAGTAAATCCAATCCTTCGGGACAGAAACGCCGCCACCGCAACCTCGTTTGAGGCATTCAGCACGGCGGGAAGCGCACCTCCCCCACGAACGGCACGGGATGCGGCGTCGAGCAAAACGAAGGTGTCGAGATCGGGCTTCCCGAAGGTCAG
>JAZSIN010000068.1:0-7503 GCA_045533845.1 Eubacteriales bacterium
ACCGAGGCATCTTTGATCTCTTCGCACGCTACGATCAGCGTCATAATCTTCGTCATAGAGGCGGGGTAGATCTTGGCGTCGGAATCAAGTGAAGCCACCACGCTGTAATCGGAGAGGGAAACGAGGATCGCGAAGTCCGCCGATAAGGTGCTTCCGTCGATCGCCGTTCCGTTTCCCGAGAGCAGATAACTACCACGAGAGGGGGAGGTCGGATACGTGACGGCGGTATGTACGGGCGGCTCCGTCTCATCGGGGGCAGAGGACTCGTCCGAGGTTTCGTCTGCGGGCTTGCCTGTTGGCTTCACGAAGGAAACGAGCAGGATAAGAAGCGCGAGAAGAAGGGCTACCGCGGAGGTGAGAAGCACGAGAAGTCCCGCGGAGTCTCCGTTTCCCTTCGGGACAATCGGTCTCTGCGGCGCTTCCGCGCGCGGACGTGTGGTTTCTTTGATCGGTGTCTGATTCATATGGAAGCCTTTCTGTTTTCAGAAATCGGGATTTTCTTGTACTGCGGCTTTGATCTCTCCGAAAAGCGCTTCGACCTCACAGAGGTCCTTCGCCGCCATGATCCTGCCGCGGTATTCTGCGGCGTTACGGATGTCACGGACGTAGGCGGCGAGGTGCTTGCGCCCCTCGGAAAGTCCGACGCGTGCGCCCTTTTCCGTAACCATACGGGAGACCTGACGGAGTGCGGTGTCAAGGCGCTCCGAAAACGTGGGCGGAGTAAAGATTTCTCCTCTCGACAAGGCGAGGATCTCGGAGAAAAGCCACGGGTTTCCCATCGCACCTCTGGCGATCATCAGCCCGTCACAGCCCGTTTCGTCAAGCATCCGCCCAGCGTCCCTTGCCGTAAAAATATCGCCGTTTCCGATCACGGGGATCTTCACCGCTTCCTTTACCGCACGAATCCCCTCGAGCGAGACGCCGGGGGAATAGAACTGCTGGCGCGTCCTGCCGTGGACAGCGATAAGGGATGCACCTGCCGCCTCAACGGCGCGTGCGACCTCGGGCGCGGTGATCGATTCCTGTGACCAACCGAGCCGAACCTTGACCGTAACGGGGAGCGTCGTCGCTTCTTTTACCGCACGGACGATCTCGTAGCAGAGGGACGGATCGGAAAGGAGGGCAGAGCCCTCGCCGTTTCCCGTGACCTTTGCCATCGGACAGCCCATATTGACGTCGATCGCGGCGGGCGGGACCTCGCGGACACAGCCGTCGTACTCCCCGCTTTCGATCATCCGTGCCGCCTCCGCGAGGAATTCGGGCTCGGAGCCGAAAAGCTGGACCGCACAGGGCGCGTCGTCGCCGTAGGTTGCGGCGAGCGGAGCGGTCTGTGAATGCGATTCGGTTTTTTTCTTTTTTCGTTTCGAGTAGACGAGCGCCTTTGCAGAGACCATTTCGGTAACCGTGTAGGATGCACCGAGCGAGCGCGAAAGCGCGCGGAAGGGGTGGTCGGTGATCCCCGCCATCGGAGCGAGCATCAGCGCGTAGGGGAGGGAAACGGCGGTCTTACCGCTTCCGATCGTGATGGGGGATAACGTCATAGCCTTGGTCAAGCGACAAGATTATGCCGTTTCCTCGGCACTCGGCTTCGATTCCGAGATGCCGACGACGTTGTCTACGGGAAGCGAGAACGCGATGCCCTGACCGGGCGTTTCGAGTCCCGCCTTTTTATAGATCGCGTGTAGGATATCGTCCTTGATTTCCGTGGGAACGAGGATCATCACGAGCTCCTTCTCGGGTTGGATCGTGATCTGAAAGAGGGTCTCAGCCTCGCGATTTGCCGTTCCGCGCGCGTGAATGATCGTGCCGCCTCTTGCGCCCAGCTCCTTCGCGGCGTCCATGACCGTATCGGAATAGCCTGCGTTGACGACGCAAAGGATAACTTCGTGTTTATATTTCATAAGGATTCCTTCTTTCTTCTTCGGGATTCAGTCCTGAATGTTTGCGAGAAAGCGGTAGATCGCAACGCCGATCGTTCCCGTCATCGGGATCGTGTAGGCGATGCCCTTTCCGTTTCTCAGGGTTCGGAATTTCTCGTCGAGCGCCATAAGCGCAAGCTTCGCTTTGTCCTCGCGGACGACGCTGAGGAGAACGCTTTTCTCGTTGTCGGAAAGACCGAGGAGATTCAGCATCTCCGTGCTTGCCGTTCCCGATCCGAGGAGCGTGAGCTGCAGGTTGATCTCAAAGGAATGGAGCAGGTCGGTGTAAAACTCAGCCTTCTCGCGATTCACGACCGTAACGAGGAGCTGAAGCTTCTCGGGGGCGATCGGAAGCGAAGCGGAGACCTGCTTTTCGGGGAGCTTTTTCTGTTTTTTCATCGTGACGCCTCCTTACATAAACCGGATGATCTGCTCGTCGTCGGAGGAAAGGATACGCTTCCGTGCGATACGATTGCTGATATTCGTGGAAACGACGGCTCTGAAGCCGAGAAGCTGGATCGTGATGAGGGGTGTCATCGCAACCATCGCGACGATGCCGAAGGCACACTCCATTACGGCAGCTTCCCCTTGGAGGACACAGCATACACCGATCGAGAGGGGAAGGATGAAGCCCGAGGTCAAAGGACCGCTCGCGACTCCGCCCGAGTCAAAGGCGATCGCCGTATAGAGACCGGGGACGAAGAAGGAGAGTCCGAGGGAGAGGAGATACCCGGGGATCACGTAGTAGAGGATGCTGAAATCGAGAATGGTACGGAGCACGGAAAGTCCGATCGAGATGCCAACGCCGATCGAGAGGGCGAGCATCATAGACCGACGGCTGACCGTCCCGTCCGTAATGTTCTCGACCTGCTTGTTGAGAACGTGGACGGCGGGCTCTGCGAGGACGACGACCATTCCGAGGACAAAGGCGAAGCCGACGAGAATCCACGGAGGCGCTACTGCGAGCTCGGTGCCGATTTTGTAGCCGATCGGCATAAAACCGATCGATACGACGGTGAGGAAGATCACGAGACCGACAAAGGTGTAGAGAATGCCGACCGCGATGCGCAGAAGCTTTTTCGCTGGAAGCTTCAGGCAGAAGATCTGCAGAACGACGAAGAATGCGATGATGAGCCCAAGTGCGAGCGATACCTCCTCAAGCGTGTGGAGGAGGGTGTCAAGCACCGAAAGGAGCGAGACGTCGGTCGAATAATCGGGGACCTCGTAGCTGAGCTCTCCCACAGCGCCAACGCCGAGGAGCATCACGGCGAGGATCGGACCGATCGAGCACATCGCGATGAGACCGAAGCTGTTTTCGCTCGTGTCCTTGCCGCCGAGTGTTGCCGCGATACCGACGCCGAGTGCCATGATGAAGGGAACGGTGATTGGTCCCGTCGTCACACCGCCCGAGTCGAATGCGAGCGCGAGAAAGGCGCCGTTTCCGCGCAGGAGAAGGAGCGAGGAGAGTGCGAAGAGGATCATGTAAAAGTACAGAAGCATCGACGAAAGCGGCTTCTTAAAGACGATCTTCAGAACCGACAGAAGGAGGAAGATGCCGACGCCGATGCCGACCGCAAAGATGAGCGCCGTTCCGTTCATTGCCTTCGAGACCTGGGAAGCAAGGACCGAAAGGTCGGGCTCTGCGACCGTGATGAGAAGTCCCATCAGAAAGGCGACCGAGAGAAGGAGCTTCATATTCCCCGACTTTGTCAGTCCCGATCCGATCTGCTCCCCCATCGGCGTCATTGCAATGTCTGCGCCGAGGTTGAACATCCCGATGCCGATGATCAGGAAGAGCGAGGACACGAGGAAAACAGCCAATTCCTTTTTCGAAAGGTCAATGAGCGGTGTGAGGCTCAAGACGAGCACGATGAGGGACACGGGGAGGACGGACGTGAGCGCCTCCTTGAATTTTTTCATGAGTGCGTAGAACAAGACGGATACTCCCTTACGTTTTATTTCCGAAGCGTCGGAGGAGTTCTTTTTCTTCTCTTGAAAGAGAGCCCTTATGTCGAAGGGAAAGCAGAGCAGTATAGTTTTTTGCGCCGTACAGGACGCGGGTGAGGACCTTGCCTCTTACGTACAGAAGGATCGCGCTTCTGTTCACCCTCGGATTTTGGAATCGCCACGAAACGTCGGTGTAGGAATAAACCTCCTCCTTAGAGACGACGCGCTTTAGTACGACCTTTCCGTCTCCGATCAGAAGGCGAAACGCGAGGGCGTCGAGGAAAAAGAGAACGGGAACTACGGAAGCGAAAAACAGAACGACCGCGACCATCGCGTACTGTCTGACCGGTTGGAATACAAGCGTGAGGACCGCGAGGGCAGCGAAAAGCGCAAACAGGAACGGATAGAGCGCGACGCGGAAGGAGGAGCATTTCGACACCGAGACGGCGTCCTTCATTTTTTTGGATTCGGGCATTTTGACCTCGGTATATCGGAACAGCATCTGAAACTCCTGACGATTGATAAAATAAGATAAAATAAGATGTAGATACAGTATGAAAGAGATATAAAAAGTATACCATACCGAGTGAGAAAAGTCAAGGTGGAATTCGGTGTCTGTCCGATGTTTTTATATGGATTTTCACTTGTCCCTTTCGGCATAAGAATGTGCCGCCGCGCATACGATGTACCAAAACTCGAAGTCGGGAGGATCTACTGTTATGTTCGTATATTCGTTTCGCGCGAGCACGGCGAAATTCTTTGCCGTGGTCGCACTTGCACTCACCACGCTTGTGCTTCTGATCGTATTCGTTCCGACCTACGCCGCCCCGAATGAGGACGGCACGGTCGCGGGAGAGGTGGCGTATAGTTACACGAAGATCAAAAGCGACGCCGACAGACGGGCGTTTCTTCGTCAGTTCGGTTGGGAGACCGCCGAAAAGACCGTTGCCGAGACCGAGGTGACGATCCCGTCGGACTTTGATAAGGTCTTCGCCGCCTATAACGAGCTTCAGAAGGAGCAGGGCTTCGATCTTTCGAAGTATAAGAAAAAGACTGTGATGCGCTACACCTACGAGATCACGAATTACGAGGGCTACGAGGGAACGGTCTACGTGAACCTGCTCCTTTACCGCAATCGCGTGATCGGTGCGGATATCGCCTCCGCAGATGTCAGCGGCTTTATCACGGGACTTGAAGGGAAATGACAAAAGGGGATGTCTCACTAAGGTGAGACGATCCCCCGAAATAGAACTCGACGAATGAAATTCGTCGTTTTGACATGAAAACAATATAAAACTGACTCGAGAACTGCGTCAAAAACGTTCGAGTTTCCGAAAATGGCGGGTTCCCGTCCGCCATTTTCGAACGGGCTGTCTTAATGAGACAGCCCGTTTTGTGTGATCCCACATTTTGGAAAAAACGATTGACATCCCCTCATAAATGATGTATAATAAAAAGACGTAAGGAATCGTAAATTTCTTCAAAAATATTGGGAGAGCGGAAAGAATGAGAGAAAAAAGGACCGTTGCGCTTTTCCTTTTGCTGATCCTCTGCTTGTGTGCGTTTTCGGCGTGCGGGAACATTTCGGACGCGGGAGCGATTGGTGAAAACAGGAATTCCTCGGAGCCGGACTTGTCGAGTGAAGAGCCGAGCGGATTGCTCGGGGAGGGCTCGGATGGACTGTCAGAGGCAGAGACGGGCGGACTCGGTAACCCACATATGCTGGACGGAAAGAGGATCATTTTCGTTGGGAATTCGCATAGCTACTACGGAAAGTCTGTGATTGAAAAGAAGCCGACCGTTCTTGAGCAGGAAGCGCGGAGCAATGATAAGGGATACTTTTATCAGCTTTGTAAGGAGAACGGTGCCGAGGTCTCAGTGACGAATTGGACCTTCGGAAACCATAGCTTCACAGATCTCTTCACGGAATGTGCCGCGGGGCGCGACTGTGACGGGGTAAAGCATCTCGACTATCTCACCGACCGATGCTTCGACTACGTATTTATGCAGTACGAATCGGCTTCGGATGCGAGCTTTCTTGAGAACTGCCGGATGGTTATGGACGTATTTAAGGCGGCGAACGAGAACGTGAAATTCGTTTTTCACGTGGCAAGGCGGGCGCACGAAAACGATTGCTCGTGGCTTTCGCAGCTCGACGAGCTCGAAGCGATGGGTGTGACGATCGTCGATTGGGGAGGTCTCGTGGACGGGCTCATCAGGGGAACGCTCACCGTGCCGAGCTCTTCGCTTTCGTATGACCAAAACAGCTTTATTATCCGAAAGAGTGAGAAGGACGGCTATCACCCCAATATGCTGACGGGTTATATCACCACGCTGTCTCTTTACTGCGCGGTCACGGGGGAAACCGCCGCTATGCAGACGTATTCCTTTTGCGGGGACGCGCGGATCAATCGGGAATTCAATTTTATGAATTTCATTCACTCGTATTACACGTACGGGAATGCAACGACGAATTTTGTCGAGATCTTTGAGTCCGAGACCGATATGCGCGGGCTGCAGGAGCTGATCGATGCGTTTCTCATCGGGAGATCTTACCGTGATTACTGAGAAATGCATGCGGCGCGGGAAGGTTTTCCGAATTCCCTTGACAAATTCGCCGTTTTCGGCTATACTGTAAGATAAAATATCGGTTTTCCGAAAGGAAGTTTTTATGAAGGTAGTAATTAAGGTTGGAACGTCGACGCTGGCACACGCTACGGGACGACTCAATATCCGCCGTACGAACGCGCTCTGCCGCGTGATCAGCGACCTTAAAAACGAGGGGCACGAGGTGATCCTCGTCTCGTCGGGCGCGATCGGAATGGGAGTCGGGAAGCTCGGACTCATCGAGAAGCCCACCGACATCCCGACGAAGCAGGCAGCTGCCGCGATCGGGCAGTGCGAGCTCATGTACGTATACGATAAGCTCTTTACCGAGTACAATCATACCGTGGCGCAGATCCTGCTTACAGGCTCGGACTTCTCCTCTGAAGAGCGACACGAGAATTTCAGCAATACGATGAAGCGTCTTCTCGAGCTCAACGTATTGCCCATCATCAACGAGAACGACACGATCGCCACCGAGGAGATTAAGGTTGGCGACAATGATACGCTGTCGGCGCTCGTTGCGGTCAGCGTCGGAGCAGACCTTCTCGTTATTCTTTCGGACGTCGAGGGACTTTACTCGGCGGATCCGCATAAGGACCCGAGCGCGCGCCTCATCGAGGA
Organism: Eubacteriales bacterium; assembly: GCA_045533845.1. Taxonomy (GTDB): domain Bacteria; phylum Bacillota; class Clostridia; order Oscillospirales; family CAG-272; genus JAZNOQ01. The sequence goes on from JAZSIN010000068.1 coordinate 7,095, forward strand.
AGTGCACGGTGTGACCGAGGAGATCCTCGCGCTTGCGGGCGGAGAGGGCTCGACACTCGGAACGGGTGGTATGCGGACGAAGCTCCGCGCGGCACAAATCTGCAACGGCGACGGCTGTGACCTTGTTATTGCAAACGGTGAGAACCCCGATCTTCTGTACGACGTTATCGGCGGAAAGGGCAAGGGATATACGCGTTTTTACGCACCCAATGGAAACTGAGAGGGAAGACGATGAAAACGACACGCGAAATACTTGATGCGGCAAAAAAAGCCGCTCCCGAGCTGATGCTGATCGACGGAGAAGCGCGTAATGCGGCACTCCTCAGAATGGCAGATGCGCTTGAAGAAAATACGGATCGCATTCTCGCAGCGAACGCACTCGATGTCGACGCGGAGAGGGGAAGGCGGA
>JAZSIN010000163.1:0-4187 GCA_045533845.1 Eubacteriales bacterium
GGGGCTGTCTCACCTTAGTGAGACAGCCCCTTCTCAATTCAGATCCAACCGAACGCTTACGCCTTCGGAGTATCGTTTTCGGCGGGAGCCGACTTACCCATATATTCGGGAAGCTGCATACCTGCCATATCGAAGATCTCCTGCATCGGAGGAACCGACTTCATGAGTCCCGACACAAAATCCGCAGTAGAGGTCTTTCCGTCCTTCGCAGAGCCGGAATCCCAAACCGTGATCTTATCGATCTTGAGATTGCTGATCGCCTCGACCTGAATGCGCGTCAGCTCCTCAAGCTTGTCAGCGATCATCATACGGATCGCATCGCTCGAATTTCCACCTGCGGCGCGAACGACCTCAGCAAAGCCCTCAGCCTGCTTCAAGAGGATCTCGCGCATACCGTCTGCCTGCGCTTGCATCTTCATCAGCGTTGCATCCGCTTCGCCGCGTGCCTTGCGTCTGATCTGCTCCGCCTCTGCCTCAGCAGCAAGCTCCTTCTCGCGCTTCGCGATCTCAGCCTGAACGATAACGGTCGCCTCAAGGGTCGCAGTCTCAAGCGCCGCACGAGCCTCCTCAGCCGCCTTCTGAGCCGCGTAAGACTCTTCCTGTGTCTTTGCTGCTTGAACATTCTCCGCAGCCGTAGCACGCCTCTGGAACTCTGCCTCACGCTCTCTGCGGATCGCTTCGGATTCTGCGACAACGATCTTTGCGCTATTTTCACCCTCAATCGCCTCGGAATTGAACTGTGCTACGCGTACGCGTTCCTCCTTCTGAGCCTCGGAGGAGCCGATCGCACCGTCACGGTCTGCCTTTGCGACCGAGATCTTTGCCTCGTTGATCGCCTTTGCCGCCGCCTCACGACCGAGTGCCGCGATGTAGCCCGACTCATCGTTAATGTCGGTTACGTTTACGTTGATGAGTCGAAGACCGATCTTCTTCAGTTCGGTCTCGACGTTGTCAGAAACCGCCGAAAGGAACTTATCGCGGTTCGTGTTGATCTCCTCAATGTCCATCGTTGCGATGACGAGACGGAGCTGACCGAAAATAATATCCTTTGCAAGCTCCTGAATTTCTACGAGCTTGAGCCCGAGTAGACGTTCTGCCGCGTTTTGCATGACGCCGGGCTCGGTTGAAATACCGACTGTGAATCGCGACGGAACGTCAACACGGATGTTCTGATGCGACAGCGCGTTGGTCAGATCCACGGGGATCGACATCGGCGTCAGATCGAGATACTCAAAGGACTGAAAGACCGGAACGACGAACGCCGCGCCACCGTGGATACATTTCGCACTTCGCGCCGTGCCGTCTTCATTGTTGCCTACCTTACCGTAAATGACCATGATCTTGTCAGAGGGGCATTTCTTATATCGCGTCATAATGACGACAAGAATACCGAAAATGACAAGCGCAACTGCCAAAATGATCGGCACGAGGTTGGGGGATACGCCGCCTGCTAGGACGGCTGTTACGAGGGGATTGTTCATCACATTTTTCCTTTCTGTATAGGGTGTGGCGACCGCAAAGCGCGTGATCGCCGGTTGCGGAGGGGTGGCGTACACCGCCGAATTCCCTTTTATTTCATACGTATGTTTTATACGTACAAATACGTTTTCTTACGATTTTTCCTTACCCGTGTCTCGCTCGGACGGCTTCACAGGAGATCCCGTCAACTCGATGCGGTGACGGATTCGTATATCTCTTCCGAGGTAACCGAAGAAATATTTTACGGCGATATAGATCGCTCCGAAGATAACAAAGGAAAGGAGGCAGGAGCCGAGCGAGGTCTCCGACAGCTGCTCATATTTATAAAGTCCCGAGCCGTATTCGATCACGCCCGACAGCCATTTGACGCCGCCCGTGATCCACGTGGGAAAGCGCAGGAGAAGCCCGAGTAGAAGCTGCGGGATCAATGCAAGCGCGCATTCAAGCGTCGAATAAAGGGGGGAAAATTCCCCAAGATGATACGAGATCAGATAAGAAACCGCGGCGAGCGGAGCGGCGGCTCCGAGAAGCATACACACGACGTGTATGATCGCCTCTGTCGTATATGAAACGTAGACAAAGCCCGAAAGAAGCTTAATGACAAGAATGTCGACGAGGATCGATAGCAGACACGATACCCATATAAACACGAACCACAGAAGTGCGTATTGAATCTGCTCCTTAAACGTTCTCTTGTTTTTCATTGTTCTCTCCTTTCCGTCAGCTTCCTGAGGAAACGCGCTCGACGACCAGAATACCTGCGTCGTTTACCGCAACCACACGAACGTAGGTTCCTGTCGAAAGGGGCTCATCCCCCATCGTGATCGCTGAAAATTCGGAATACTTTTCCTGAACGGTAATGTTGATCTTCCCCGCCGCCTCGGCATTTGCGGGGATCGGAATGTAGACCTGCCCGACCTTGCCGACCGCGTTGGAGACCTGTATGTTTCCCGAGGATTGGAGACGTTGCACGGAGCGCATCAAAAACGCCATTCCGATCAGCGTCAGGATCCCGAGAAGGACCGCGATGGCGATCGAGCCGAAAAGCGGGAGCGAGGTCTCGCACAAAACAAAGCCCGACCAACCCGTAATGCAGAGCATCGAAACGATCCCCCTTACGGAAAAAAGCGTAAGTCCGTCGTCGCCGAGCGGATCGCTCTCTGCATCCATATCGTCATCGAGTCCGATCAGGAGAAGAACGGTCTGAATGACCAAAACCACCGACGAAGGAATGGCAACCAAAAGAAAGATCTGCTGTGAAACGAATAGCGAGCTCCACCACTCAATAATAGCCGTCATCTGATATTTTTCCTTTCATAATTCGTTAAAGGTGTTGTGGATATTACTGCTTCATAAGCTTTTCGATCATATCCGCGGAATGCTGCTTTATCACGGATGCATAGTAGGCAAAGACAATGATCTCAAGTGCCTTTTCAAGTCTTTTTCTCGCTCCGGTCACACGTTCCTCGTAGCTTGAGGTGATTTCGGATATACAGGTGCGGATCCCATCGGGGTTACACGGTCCACCCTCCATCAAGCGGTCGAGAATGCGGCAAATGTAATCGTAAAGGAGCGAATCCGAGACGATATCGTCCCCGCGGTCCGTCACCGAGCCGTTGATATACTGAATCAGGAAAGCGATCCGATCAAGCTGCATACAGGCACGAAGCATATTGATGATCAGAATATGCGCCACCTGATCCTTGTCATATCGCTTCAGCTTCGCATTCGCGACCCAGCCGCGCTTCGTCCAATTCTGAAGCGTTGTTCCGTCGATCCCCGAGATCTCCCTGATCTCGGTCAGCATGATCCCATCTGTAATATAAAAGATCTTGTTCAGAAATTCGAGTCCGGTCACGTTTCCCATATCGGTTCGTTTTAAAACTGTTCCGGGAATTAGCGGATTTTCAATCTCAATATTCATTTGACCTCCTTTTTCCGTATACAATAAATTGTAACTTGAAAAGGAAACCCTTTTCTCGTTATCTATATTCTATCACACGTTCACTTGATTGTCAATAGGTTTCAAGGAATTTCTTTCTTTAAAGCCTGTTTTTTCAGAAGGAGAAGCAAATGGTGAGAAAAAACGGATCGAGGCACCCGTTTCGCCTCAGGATGGGGCTTTCTTTGGTTTTCTTTGCGCTTTCGGTCTTTTTGCTCGACGTCAAAATGGCACTTCCCGCCGTGCTTGCCGCAGGCTTTCACGAATGCGGACACCTTTTGGCAGCGAGACTTTTGAAGATCGATCTCACGGAAATGAAGCTTGACCTGTTCGGAGCGCGACTCTCGGTTTCTTCTGCCGATATTTCCTACCATAATGAATTTTTACTCTCCCTTTCAGGTCCGCTCTTCAGCTTTCTTCTTGCTCCCGTCTCTGTTCTTTTCCCTGAGAATCCCTTTCTTCAAAGCCTCTCCTTTTCGAGCTTCTTTCTCGGCATGCTGAATCTGATTCCCGTTCGCGGCTTTGACGGCGGAAGGATGCTGTATTCCGCACTTTCCTTTCTTACCACCCAAGCGGTGGCAGATTTCTTCGAACGCCTTTTTACAGGAGCGTTTCTGATCATACTATGGGGACTCTCGGTTTATCTTATGCTTCTCTCGGGGGGCGGTCTCTCCCTTTTTGTCTTTTCAGTCGGCTTTTTTTGCAAAATCTTCCTTTCGTGAACGGTTTTCCCTAGTAATCTGCAAAAAATCAATATTTTTTTGTT
>JAZSIN010000060.1:0-5043 GCA_045533845.1 Eubacteriales bacterium
TTGGCGGTCACCGCTTCTTCTCGAAGGTGCCCGAGGTCAACCTTTGGTGGGAGAAGATGATGCCCGCACAGGGCGCGCCCGCAAAGGACGATATCCTCCTTGAAAGAGCGGTCAAGACCGTCGAGAACGGCCCCGATCCCGAGCTCGAGGACCGCGTTATGCTGACGAGACGCCGCGTTTCGCGCATCTATTTCAGACAGAGATTCTTCGACTATCCCGTCACGCTGAAGATGGAGACCCTTAAGAATATGGGGCTCTGGACGACGATCGTCGTCGGCTTCAGCTATCTTTGGTCCTGCGTCTTCAAGCGTAAGGAGAAGTCCCTCGAGGACTTCTATATCAACCGCTTCGGCAAAAAGCTCTATTCGATGTTTTTCGAGAACTACACCGAGAATCTGTGGGGCAGACACCCCTCGGAGATCGCACCCGATTGGGGCTCTCAGCGTGTCAAGGGGCTGTCGATCGCCGCGATTCTAAAGGACATTTTCGGCAAGATCTTCGGTGGAAAGAACCGCAAGGTCGAGACCTCGCTGATCGAGGAATTTTCCTATCCGAAGCTCGGCCCCGGTCAGCTTTGGGAGATTACGGCGAATGAGATCCGCAGGATGGGCGGTGTGATCCGCACGGGCTGTGCCGTTACGGGTGTTCACAAGAATGAAAACGGTGCGATCGATGGCGTGCTTTACACCGAAAACGGGGAGGATAAGACAGCGACCGCCGATCTCGTGATCTCGTCGATGCCGCTTCGAGACCTCGTCGTCGGAATGAACGACGTGCCCGAGACCGTCACCGAGATCGCAAAGGGACTCCCCTATCGTGACTATATGACGCTCGGCGTGCTCGTTCCGAAGCTCAACCTCAAAAACAAGACGAAGCTGACGACAGTCTCGGACATCGTGCCCGACTGTTGGGTATATGTTCACGACCGTTCGGTCAAGATGGGGCGCTTCCAGATCTATAACAACTGGTCACCTTATCTCGTAAAGGACCTTGAAAACTCGGTCTGGCTCGGTCTCGAATACTTCTGTAACGAGGGCGACGCGCTGTGGAATATGAACGAGGAGGAATTCTCACGCCTCGGCACCGAGGAAATGGTGAAGCTCGGACTGATCGACTCGACGGACGTCGTGCTCGATACGCATATGGAACGCGTGAAGAAGGCGTACCCCGCGTATTTCGATACCTACGACCGCATCGACGAGGTGGTGGAATATCTCAATACGATCCCGAACCTCTACTGTGTCGGCAGAAATGGTCAGCACCGCTACAACAACCTTGACCACTCGATGTGTACCTCCTTCGAGGCGGTGAAGGCGATCCTGTCGGGCTCGTCCGATCGCTCGGCGATTTGGAACGTGAATACCGAAAAGGAATATCACGAGTCGAAGAAGGAAGCGTAAGGAATCGCTTTCGGGGGTGAAAAAACGTGAAAAGCGTTTTTTTGCCCCCGCTTTTTGATTTTTCAAAAAAATATAAACTTTTTTTCAAAAAGGTGTTGACAAAGTGGAAGCGAAGTGGTATAATACTCGGGTAAATGAAGCAGAGCCCCACGCTCTCACCCTGCCGCCGTCGAGCGCGCTCGGTTGATAATTCGGATTCTTTCCGTATGCGGAGAGGTCTGTTTGTGCGCGGGAGCTGTGGCTTCCGCATATTTTGTTTTTACGGGATATGCAAGTTGATTCATTGTCGCTGAAATCGGAGGTGCATCACCATTAGCGCAGAAAAAGACAACAAACTCATCAATGAAGACATCCAGATGAAAGAGGTTCGCCTCGTCGGACCCGAGGATGAGCAGCTCGGTATTATGTCGAGCGACGCAGCACTGCGTCTTGCTTACGACAAGGGCCTCGACCTCGTTCTGATGGCGCCGAACGCCGTCCCCCCCGTCTGCCGTATTATGGACTACGGAAAGTTCCGCTTCGACAGAGAGAAGAAGGCGAAGGAAGCGCGTAAGAAGCAGCAGGTCGTTGAGCTGAAGGAGGTTCAGCTTTCCTGCCGTATCGACACGCACGACTTTGAGACCAAGGCGCGCCGCGCACAGGGCTTTTTGCAGAAGGGAAATAAGGTCCGCGTTGTTATGCGCTTTAAGGGCCGTGAGATGAGCCATATGGCGATCGGTCGCGAGATCATGGATAAGTTCATTGAGTCCTGCGCAGAGCTCGGTGCACCCGAGAAGAAGCCCGTGCTTGACGGACGCTCGCTCAGCACCGTGATCGCTCCCCTGAAGACGGGTGGCGCAAAGAAGTCCGCTGAAAAGGCGGAGAATACCGAGGCGTAACCCGCGCCCCGGGAGCCTGCCGTAGGTGCAGGCAATACGAAGAGATCAAAATTGTTAATTTAAAAGTTGAAAGGAGTTTTGAACAATGGGAAAAGTCAAAACGCATAAGGCATCTGCCAAGAGATTTTCTGTAACCGGAACCGGAAAGGTCAAGATCAACCACAGCCACCGCCGTCACAAGACCGGTCTGAAGGCTGCAAAGAGAAAGAGACAGCTTCGCGTAGGCGGCATTCTCGGCAAGGCATACACTGCTAACGTCAGAGAACTGATCCAGAAGTAATTACAGGAAATTAGTAGGAGGAAAATAAAATGGCAAGAATCAAGGGCGCAGTTACCACGCGTAGAAGAAGAAAGGCTGTACTGAAGGCAGCTAAGGGTTATTGGGGCGCTAAGTCCAAGCATTTTAAGATGGCTAAGCAGGCCGTCATGAAGAGCGGCAACTATGCATTCGCAGGCCGTAAGATGAAGAAGAGAGACTTCCGTCAGCTCTGGATCACCCGTATCTCTGCACAGGCAAAGGTTAACGGCATGAACTACTCGACGCTGATGAACGGTCTGAAGAAGGCAGGCATCGACCTCAACCGTAAGATGCTCTCCGAGATCGCAGTAAACGATAAGGAAGCATTCGCAGCACTTTGCGCACAGGCAAAGGCAGCGCTGTAATTTTACAATAGCGTAGCGCGTTTCTCCGCACGATCCAAGGTCATACGGAGGATATGCGTAACAGAAAAACCCGGCGGCTTACGTTACCGGGTTTTTTCATATCACGATGCTACGGCGTCGCGACGATCGAAAACAGAGGAGGTTCGCCGAGGTGGAGAACAGTTCGTTTTTTACATATGACAGGGACGTGATCACGTCGAGACAGAATCCGCTTGTCAAGGAGCTCTGCTCGCTTTCGGAAAAGAAATACAGAGAACGGCTCGGGCTCATTCGCTTCGACGGCGTGAAGCTGCTCCTCGAGGCGATCCTTTCGGGCGTCCCGATCACAAGTGTCGTCGTGAGAGAATCGTCGGTCGCGTTCCTCGAGAATCGGATGCGCGCTCTCTCGGATGGCGGAGCGGAGGCGTGCGTTCGGGACGCGAATTTGCGCGTAAAAATTCTCGCAGACGGGGTTTTTGATAAAATTTCCGAAGAAAAATCGCCCGAAGGCGTGATCTGTGTTGCAAAAGCCCTTGACAAAATCCATAAAATGACTACAATAAATAATATACCCGAAAATTTGAAGGCACTCGGAGAAGGAAAAGAGCGGGGGAGACTGCTCTTCCTCTCGGAGGTCCGCGATCCCGGAAACGTCGGGACGATCTTGCGGACCGCCGCCGCCTTCGGGATCGATTGCGTCCTTCTGTCAAAGGACTGCGCCGATCTCTATTCCGCGCGTACGCTTCGCGCCGCAATGGGTGCGATCTTCCGCATTCCGACGCTTCGGATCGACGGACGGGCAGAGGACGCGGTTCGGATGCTTTCGGAAATGGGTAGATCTGTCTACGCGACGGCGCTTGATCGGGAGGCACGCCCGCTCGGAGGCTTTCCGCTTTCGAGCACCGATGTTTTTGTGATCGGAAATGAAGGGCACGGACTTTCAAGGAAGCTGATCGAAGCGTCGACGGGAAGCGTATATATTCCGATGGAAGAGGGAAGCGAATCCCTGAACGCCGCGATCGCGGCGACCGTCTGTATGTGGGAGCTGCGGGGAGCCCCCGCAAGCGAGGCTTGTTGATACGGCAAGATATGGCTGATTTCGAAAGGAGAAACGGTATGCATAGAGACTATCTGTATTGGATCTGGCTTTCCCTGCGGTTCCGTCCCGGTGTGGGCGGCTTTACCGAGGTGCTCGAGAAATTCGGCGGGCCGTACGAGGCGTATACCGCGACCGAGCGTGAGCTGACAGCGCGGCTTTCTCCAAGCTTTCCTGCGATCCGCAGACTTCTCGACAAGGATCTCTCCGAGGCACACCGCATTTACGATTTCTGTGTTGCACGGGGGATCTCGATCCTGACGTACGGTGATATCGCGTATCCCGCACGTCTTAAAACGATCCAGAATCCGCCTCTGCTCCTTTATTACGTGGGAAATCTGCCCGCCTTTAACCGTAAGCTGTGCATCGGCGTGGTTGGAACGCGTAAAATGAGTGAATACGGCAAACGGATGGCGTATAAAATATCCTACGAGCTCGCGTCTGCGGGTGCGGTCGTGGTGAGCGGTATGGCGCTCGGCTGTGACGGTGTTGCCTCTGCAGGTGCGATCGGCGCAAACGGAACGACGGTCGCGGTCCTCGGAAGCGGGATCGACGTGATCTATCCGAAGGAGCATTTCGCTTTGATGGAGGAGATCGCACGGCACGGAGCTGTAATGACCGAGTACCCGCCCGGAACGGCGCCGCAGGGAAGGAACTTCCCCGTCAGAAACCGCATCATCAGCGGACTATGCGAGGGTGTCGTCGCTGTCGAGGGAGACGCAAAGAGCGGGGCAATGCTGACGGTAGCACACGCCGTGAAGCAGGGACGCAAGGTCTTTGCGGTTCCCGGTAACGTTGGCGAAGCAAGTGCCGCAGGAACGAATGAGCTGATCCGCACGGGCGCGACGGTCACCCTTTCTGCGGGCGACGTGCTCGAAGGCTTTGAAACGACGAATCAGGAGCAGATCGATCTCGAGGGCTATCGCCGTGGAAGAATGCACTCTGAGCCCGACGAGGGACTGCTCTACCGACTGCGGGTATACGCCCGCCGGCCGTACAATGCAGAGTCGCCAAAGGATGGAAGCAC
>JAZSIN010000076.1:0-2599 GCA_045533845.1 Eubacteriales bacterium
AAGGAAGGACGTACCGAAGCCGTCAAGCAGCTTCAGTGTGACGGTAAGAAAACTCATTACGATGCGCTTCCGATGTTCTGGATCAGGTCATTCTCGAGATCGTACTTTTCTGCGAGTGCTTTCAGGGTTCCGTCCTCGGAAAGCGCCTTGATCGCCTCATTGATCTTTGCGGTGAGGTCGCTACCCTTTCGGCAGCCGATCGCGTAGACCTCGGATTCGGGCTGTACCGCGTCGTTGATCGCGAGGTCGGCGTAGTCGCCCTGACCGACCATTGCGCGTGCCATCTGGTAGTCGATGACGGCGAAGTCAGCGGTGCCGCTGAGCACCTCCATCAGTGCGGCAGACTGCGCGTCGAATGCCGTGACGTTTTCCTTGCCCGTGAGCTCGAGGGCGACCGATTCACCCGAGGAGCCACCCTCTGCCGCCGCCTTCAAGCCCTTGAAGGAATCCTTCGTCGAAAGCTCCTCGAGACGGGAAGCCTTCGTGACGAGGCACTGACGGTTTTCGAGGTAGGAGTAGGTGAAATCTACGTATTCGGTACGGGATATGCCGTCCTTTTCTTCACCGAAGGTGAAGCCGTTCCAGATGAGGTCGATCGTGCCGCTGTCGAGCTCGACGTACTTCTGAGGCCACTTGATGACCTGGAACTTTGCTTCAAGTCCGAGCTTCTTTGCAACAGCCTCAGCGAATTCGGTGTCAAAGCCGATGAGATCACCGTCGGCATTAAAGTAGTTCATCGGCTCGTAGACCGTGATGCCGCAGATGAAGTAGCCCTTTTTTTCGATCTTTGCCCAGTCGGAGGACTTTTCGCAGGACGAGAACATCAGGACCGAGGATACGGTCAGGATGAGGGCGAGAATGAGAGTCAAAATACGTTTCATAATTGGTTCCTTTCTTTTAACGCTTTAACAAGCTAAAGCGAATATGCAGATATTATACTACATTTTTTTCGTTTTGTAAAGGGGTCTATCGAAAAAAATAACGGAATTTTAAAAATTCGTATTTTTCTGCCGAAAATAGAAAGAATAAGTAGGGGACGATTGACAAAACGCCGTTTGTTTGTTATAATATATAATAGGCTATTTTCTACCGCTGTTCTTTGAGGCGCAAAACGAAAAACAGAGGTGGCTCTCGCCCGGCTCCCCCCGGACGAAAGAGCTGAATTTGCACCGTGCTTTTGCGGTGCGGATTCCGAAAGAAAGGAAAGGTCAACAAATTATGGGAAAATATTTCGGCACAGACGGCTTCCGCGGGGAAGCGGGTGTTACCCTGACCTCCGAGCACGCGTATAAGATCGGTCGCTTTCTCGGCTGGTACTACGCGAAGAAGGAGGGGCACAAGGTACGCGCCGTCATCGGAAAGGATACGCGACGCTCGAGCTATATGTTCGAGTACGCGATTGTTGCGGGGCTGACCGCCTCGGGCGCGGACGTCTATATGCTCCACGTGACGACCACGCCGAGCGTCTCCTACGCGGTCCTCGGCGATGACTTCGACTGCGGCATTATGATCTCCGCAAGTCACAATCCCTTCTACGACAACGGCATCAAGCTCGTGAATGGGAAGGGACAGAAGATCGACGATGCAACGATCGATGAGATCGAGCTTTATCTCGACGGAAAGCTTTCCGAGCTCGGACTCGACGCGGACATTCCGTACGCGAAGGGTGAGGAGCTCGGGCAGATCGTTGATTATTCGGCGGGCAGAAACCGTTACATCGGCTATCTCATCTCCCTGTCGCGCTATTCCTTCCGCAACTTCCGCGTCGGTCTTGACTGCGCGAACGGAAGCGCGTGGATGATCGCGAAGAGCGTATTCGACGCACTTGGTGCGAAGACGTACACGATCAACGCGAGCCCCGATGGTATCAACATCAACAGGGGCGCGGGCTCGACGCATATCGAGGTGCTGCAGGAATACGTAAGGGAGAACAGCCTCGACGTCGGCTTTGCGTTTGACGGAGACGCCGATCGCTGTATCGCGGTTGACGAAAACGGCAGCATCGTGAACGGCGACCACATTCTTTACGTTCTGGCACAGCATCTGAGGAAGAGCGGAGACCTCGTGCAGAACACCGTCGTAACCACCATTATGTCGAACCTCGGGCTTTACCGTGCGCTCGACGAGGCGGGCATCCGCTACGAGCAGACCACGGTAGGTGACCGCTACGTATATGAAAATATGCAGAAGAACGGTTACTGCATCGGCGGCGAGCAATCGGGACATATTATACTTTCGAAGTATGCGACGACGGGTGACGGCATTCTGACTGCCATCAAGATGATGGAGGCGATGATCAGCGCAAAGCTTCCGCTGTCGAAGCTGTCTGAGCCTGTGAAGATGCTTCCGCAGGTGACGAAGAACGTTCGCGTTGCGGATAAGGCGGCGGTTCGTGAGAACGCTAAGGTCCAAAGCGGCGTTGCGGCGGTCGCAGAGCGACTCGCGGGTACGGGACGCATCCTGCTTCGCGAAAGCGGGACCGAGCCTGTGGTGCGCGTGATGGTCGAGGCTCCCTCGAAGGAGCTGTGCGACGAATGCGCGGAGGAGATCGTTTCGATCATTCGCTCGGAGGGGCTTTCGTGATGGCTTCCGTCACGCC
>JAZSIN010000298.1:0-4407 GCA_045533845.1 Eubacteriales bacterium
GGACGAGCTGACCGTCCTGCACGATCCGCCGATCTCCAAATCGGGACTCAACCACCGCCTTGGAAAAATCCTCGAGCTTGCCGAAAAGCTTTGAAGAAGGGAGTCTTGCTATGAACCGATTCGTTCATCTGCATCTGCACAGTGAATACAGTCTGCTCGACGGTGCCTGCCGCATCGCCGATATTCCCGCACGCGCACTCGAATGCGGGCACAAGGCGGCCGCGATCACAGACCACGGTGTTCTCTACGGCGCGGTCGCCTTTTATCGCGCCTGTAAAAAGGCGGGGATAAAGCCGATCATCGGCTGTGAGGTCTACGTTGCACCGAGATCGCGCTTCGACCGCACGAATAACGGAGAGGGGAACTACCACCACCTCGTATTGCTTTGCGAAAACGAGGTCGGCTACCGTAACCTGATGCAGCTCGTTTCGCGCGGCTTTACCGAGGGCTTTTACAGCCGTCCGCGTGTTGATAAGGAGCTGCTGAGGCGCTACCACGAGGGTTTGATCGCCCTTTCGGGCTGTATCGCGGGTAAGATTCCGCGCCTGCTTTCCGGGGGGGACTTTGCGGGGGCGAAACGGGAAGCGGAGGAAATGTGCGCCCTCTTTGGGGAGGACTGCTTCTATATCGAGCTGCAAAATCACGGGCTCGCGGAGGAGGAGCAGCTTCTTTCGCTATTGACCGATCTTGCAAAAGAATGCGGAATTCCGATCGTCGCCACAAACGATTGCCACTATTTGAGACGGAAAGACGCCGACACGCAGGCGACGCTGATGTGCATCCAGACGGGTACGACGCTCGCGGATGGCAGACCTGCGGGCTTTGCGACCGACGAGTTTTATTATAAGGATTCGACCGAGATGCGGATGCTCTTCGGCAGAACACCCGAGGCGCTGCTCAACACGGTGCGGATCGCCGAGCGGTGTAGCTTTGATTTTGAGTTCGATCACCTGTATCTCCCTGCCGTTAAGATCCCCGGTGGAATGGACGCACCCTCCTACCTGCGCTTTCTCGCGCTTTCGGGACTGAAGGAAAAGACCGAGGGAGGACGGATTCCCGCGAAGCGCTTTTCCGAGGAGGATTATCGCGCCCGCATGGACTACGAGCTTTCGGTGATCAATGAAATGGGCTACGCCGCATACTTCCTGATCGTACAGGACTACGTGAATTTTGCGAAGAGGTCAGGCATTCCCGTCGGCCCCGGGAGAGGCTCGGGCGCGGGAAGCCTCGTCGCCTACCTCCTTTCGATCACCGACGTCGATCCGCTCGAATTCGATCTGCTTTTCGAGCGCTTTTTGAATCCCGAGCGTGTCAGTATGCCTGATATTGACGTCGATTTTTGCTACAACAGACGAGACGAGGTCATTCGCTACGTGGCGGAGCGCTATGGACAGGATCGCGTTTCGCAGATCATTACCTTCGGTACGCTTGCGGCGCGCGCCGCGATCCGCGATGCGGGACGCGTCATGGGGATCTCCTATGCTGAGGTGGACGCCGTCGCTCGCGCCATTCCGCGTGAGCTTGGTATCACGATCAGAGATGCCCTCAGGATGCCCGACCTCAAGGTGCTGTACGAATCCTCCGAGACCGTGCAAAAGCTCGTCGATACCGCCGCAATGCTCGAAGGGATGCCGCGCAACGTATCGATCCACGCGGCAGGTGTCGTCATCACCGAAAAGGCGGTTTCGGAGTACGTGCCGCAGTCGATGAGCGGTGACGCCGTCATTACGCAGTACGATATGGACACCGTTGCCGCCCTCGGACTTTTGAAGTTCGACTTCCTCGGGCTCAGATATCTGACGATCCTGCACGACGCCGAGGAGATGATCCGCGAGCACACTCCCGGCTTTTCGCTTGAAAAGCTCGATCTCTGCGATCCCGAGACCTACCGTCTCATCGCGGCGGGCAATACGCTCGGCGTCTTTCAGCTCGAGTCTATGGGAATGCGGCAGACGCTCATGTCCTTTGCCCCCGAGTCGATCGACGATATTATCGCGGCGATCGCCCTTTACCGCCCCGGTCCGATGGATTCGATCCCGCGCTATATCGAGGGACGGCATCATCCCGAACGCATTCACTACGATATTCCCGAGCTCGAGCCAATCCTGCGCCCTACCTACGGCTGTATCGTCTATCAGGAGCAGGTGATGCAGATCCTCAGGGAGGTCGCGGGCTATACCTTCGGTCACGCCGATATCGTGCGCCGCGCGATGTCGAAGAAGAAGCATGACGTGATGGAGGCGGAGCGCGAAGCATTCCTTTCGGGCGCAGAGGCGCGTGGGATCGAGAGGGATAAGGCGTCGAAGCTCTTCGACGACATTGCATCCTTCGCAAATTACGCCTTCAACAAGAGCCACGCGGCGGCGTATGCCATTCTGTCCTTCCGCACCGCCTATCTGAAGGCGCACTACCCCGAGGAATATCTCGCGGCGCTCCTCACCTCGGTGCTCGGAAACACCGAGAAGCTCGCAGAGTATATCGCGGAGGCGCAGAGAATGGGCGTTGCAGTCCTGCCGCCTGATATCAACGAGAGCCGTATGTACTTTACGGTTAGTGGGGGGAACATCCGCTTCGGACTGCTCGCGCTTCGCAACGTCGGTCAGCAGTTTGTCCGCGCGATGCTCGACGAGCGCCGTCGTGCGACCTTCTTGTCCTTCGAGGATTTCGTCGAGCGGATGGCGTCGGTCGATCTCAACAAGCGAATGGTCGAGTCGCTGATCAAATCGGGCGCCTTCGATCGCCTCGGTGTCTACCGCAGTCAGCTTCTCCATTCGTACGAGCGCCTCATCGAGGTCATTCAGGATAAGAACCGCGGTGGCGTAGCGGGACAGCTCGATATGTTCTCAATGCTGTCGGAAACGCCTATGGCACCCGCTGCACGCGGTGGCTTCAGCTATCCCGATATGCCCGACCTTTCAATGCGGGAGAAGCTGAAGCTCGAAAAGGAAAGCTCGGGAATGTATTTCTCGGGGCATATCCTCGACGGCTATGGAAAGCACGTCGCGGCGCTGGAGGTGGACGCGATCGGGGAGTTCGTAAGGGAAAACGCCGATTTCCCCGACAAGCTCGCAGTTCGCATTGCGGGTACGGTGACCTCGGTCATGAAGAAAAAGACGAAAAAGGAGCAAGAGATGGCGTTCTTCGACCTTGAGGATCGCTATCACGGTATCGAGTGCCTGCTGTTCCCGCGTCAATACGAGGCGTATGGACGCTTCGTTACGGTCGATGCACCCCTTTATATCGAGGGAAATCTCTCACTCGGTGAAGGGGAGGGGGTCAAGCTCCTCGTTTCGCGTATCCTTCCACTCGTAGAGGACGAGCGATTTGATGAAAACGCCGTGCGGGAAGAGCGCCGAAGCAGCTCCATAGGGACTGCACCTTCTGCTCCCAAAGCAGAGCGGTCGGGAGCTCCAAGGCAGTCACAGCCTGTACAAGGCCCCGAATCCAAGGTGTCTGCACAGCCCGCGCAGAGAGCCGTATCAAAGGTCTATCTGCGCTTCGAAAATCTCTCGTCCGAGTCCTACCGCAAGGTCGCGAATCTGCTCGACATCTTCGACGACGGCAGCTTCCCCGTGATCGTGTACGACGGATCGACGAAAAATTACACGCCCTACCCCCACGGTGTCGCGATGAGCGATTACGTGAGGAGGGAGATCGAGTCGATTCTCGGTAAAGAGAACGTCGTTTTCCGTTAAAACAGTAAAAAGAGATCGGATCTGTTGATCCGATCTCTTTTTGTATCATTCACTTCAGCCGTGCTTGTTCAGGATCTTTTCCATATCGGTGATCGAGGAGCCCGCCGTGTCGCCCTTTGCCGTAACGGTGATGTAGAGCTTTCCGTCACTGCCTTCAAGGAAGGAGGCGAGGCAATATCCGCCCTCGACGGTATACCCCGTCTTTGCTCCGAGGAGCGTAAAGCCGCAGGACAGCTTCGCGGGGACCTTCTTCTCGTAGCCTGCACCCGAAAGACGGCTCCAAAGGGTGTTTTGGAGATAGCGGTTGTAGGTCTTTTCAACCTCCCCGTCATCGTAATAGCCGAGAACGGTTCTATTGTCGGTGGAGAGGATCTCACGGCAGAAGGGATTGTCGAGCGCGTACGCGAGGATGATCGCCATTTCACGCGCAGTCGAATAGTTTTGTTCGTCGTCAAGCCCCGTGCAGTTTGCAAAATTCGTCTTTGTAAGACCGAGGGAAGAAGCCTTCGCGTTCATCAGAGCGACGAAGTCCTCCTCAGAGCCCGCGATGTGGTCGGCAAGCGCGAGGCAGGCGTCCGCCGCAGACTCCACGCCGACCGCGTACAGCATATCGGTCGCGGTGAAGCGGTCGAAGGGATCCATCGCGAGAACGGTCGCGTCTGATTTTCGGCAGTATTCGAGGATCTTGTCGGAGACGGTCAAGGTGACCGAG
>JAZSIN010000310.1:0-1684 GCA_045533845.1 Eubacteriales bacterium
CCTCGATCACGATTAACATAGTAGACGCCATCGAAGAGGTTTACGGGTCCCGCGCGGATTATCGGGTCGACGAGGAGAATGCAACCATTTCGGTTCGTTCGAAGGCGGCGCTTCCCGAATTCGAGGAGGACGATCGCGTGCGCTACGCGGTTTCGGGTCTTTTCCTTACTTACTACACGATGCTTGAGGATATGCTCCTTCACGATGATATGTATGAGTTCACGAAGGATACAGGATTTTCGGTGTCGGTAGAGGACAGAGACTACGAGTAAACAACAACAGAGTCCGCACCGCGGGTGCGGTACACAATCTGAAAGAAAGGTATGGTCACGCACTATGTTAAGAATCAGCTTGCAGTTCTTCGCTCATAAGAAGGGCGTAGGTTCTACGAAGAACGGCCGTGCCAGTGAGTCCAAGCGTCTTGGCGTCAAGAAGGCTGACGGACAGGCAGTCAGAGCCGGTAACATCATCGTCAGACAGAGAGGCACTGCGATCCGTCCCGGCAAGAACGTCGGCATCGGAACCGATGACACCCTCTTCGCTCTGATCGACGGCACCGTTAAGTTTGAGGCGGTCGCAGGCGGTAAGAAGCAGGTCAGCGTTTACGCTGCTGAATAATCCGTTTCGGATGTTATAAAAAAGGATCGGGTCAAAATAACCCGGTCCTTTTTTAGTCTCTATTTGTGTACGAAAAATGTACAAACGACAAATTATTTATAAATATTTGAAAAGCGTTACGCCAAAGAAGGGGAAATGTGATAAAATATAAGGTAATGATTTACGAATGCTCGTTCTATTTGCAGTAGCGCTTTTACGTTGAAAGGAGAGGTGTCCCGTGTTCAGTCGTTACATATCCTACGCGGCGGCTTTGCCGAACGATTCCTTGCTCGGGGATCTTGAAAATCCCGGATCATGGTTTTCGGGGATCGGCATTCTCGAGGTCTTTGATTTCATTCTGGTCGCCATTATTCTGATCGGGCTCACGGTGTATCTGATGCGCCGCAGAGCAGGTAAGATGATCATGGGCGGTTTTTTCGTCCTGCTTTTTCTGTGGCTTTGCACGCTCATCGGGCTTCCGATCCTTTCTGCCTTTGCGAAGGGCGTTTCATCTGTCTTCCTTGTCGTGCTTCTGATCCTGTTTCACAGCGAGATCCGTGATATTCTCCGTCAGATCGGATGTCTGCCCGAGAAGATCGCGTCTATCGTGAAGAAGCGCAATACGTCGGGGGCGACGAAGAAAACGGCTGCTGTGATCAACGAGGTCTGCGACGCCGTTGCACTGATGTCCGAGTCGAAGACGGGTGCTCTGATCGTTCTGAAGCGAGCGAGCGGACTGCGCGAATACACCATCAAGGGGCGCGTCCTCAACGCCGAGGTCAGCAGTGCGCTGATCCGTACGGTCTTCTACAACGGATCCCCCCTCCACGACGGTGCGATGGTTATCGAAAACGGAAGGATCCGTGCGACGGGGTGTCAGCTTCCGCCTGCCGATCCCGAGGGGCTCGACGATTCGCTCGGTGAACGTCATAAGGCGGCGATCGGCATCAGCGAATGCACCGACGCCGTAGCGATCGTCGTCTCGGAGGAAACGGGAACGATCTCGATTGCGCTCGGAGACGAGCTGAAGCGCGGCTACAGCCGTGAGGAGCTTCACACCGAGCTCACGCTTCTGCTCAGCAATTAC
>JAZSIN010000245.1:0-6766 GCA_045533845.1 Eubacteriales bacterium
GAAGCAGGTGAGAAGACCGCACACGTCTTCGGCGAATGGACGGTGAACGGCGACGAGCAGTCGAGATCCTGCGACTGCGGCTACGTCGAGACGAAGCCCGTCGAGCTTCCTCCCGAGATCCCCGGCGACGTAACGACTGAAGAGCCCGGTGACGATATCACGACCGAGCCTGAGGACGTTACGGTCGATCCTGAGTATATTACCACCGAGGCATCCGACGACGTGACCGATCCCGAGACCGAGCCCTCCGAGGAAGAGAAGGGCGGCTGCGGCTCGATGGTTGCGGCTTCTCTCGGACTCGCGGCGATCGCGCTCCTTGCTCCCGCGGCACTTGTGCTGAAGAAGAAGGACGAGGAATAACGGCGCATAACGCGCGAAGACGAAAAGAAAAAGCCCTCCCATATGGGAGGGCTTTTTTCGTGCTTCTTTTATGTTTTTTACGCCTGTTAAAACGACTCAGTCGAGCGAGGGATCACCGAACTGCCCGTCGGTGTAGACCGCACCGAGGAACTTGCCGATATCGGTGTTGTCGACTGTGGTGTTGTCAAACATCTCAGTGCCCGGTCCGACCGCATAAACGGGAACCTTCGAGTTTGTGTGATTGCCTGAGGTGAAGGAGAAGGAGCCGTCATCGTTCAGCGTGAGACCGCCGCATTCGTGGTCCGCCGTGATGACGAGCGCGGTATCGGGGTGAAGCATAACGAATTGAATGCAGTAGCCGATGATATCGTTGTAGCGCAGGACGCATTCCTGCATGTCCTCGGTCTTGTTATCGTGGGAGCGCTTGTCGATGTACGCCTCCTCGATCATTGCGAAATATGTGCTGTCTCCGTGCGCGATCGAATAGAGAATCGAGCGCGTCTCCTTCAGAAGGTCGTTTTTTTGATCGTTTACGCTTTTTGCGTAGAGAAGATTCGGATCGGAATTCATAAGGGAATCGATCTGTCCCTGCAGGATGCTCGTATCCTTTCTCGACGAGTGGTGGCAGAGGAAGCCTGCGGGTGTCGCGCCCGTGATGACGTCCGAGGTCAAAATCGCGGTCTTCGCGCCCGATTCGGATGCAAGCTCTCTGACGTTCAAGAGCTTTTTCCCTGTGTGATCGAGTCCGAGATAGCTGTTTTTTGTTTTATAGCCGGTCGCAAGTGCAGTCGCGGAGGCGGCGGAATCGGTATATTTCGTCGACGTTGCGCTTCCGCCGTACGGGAAGGTCGTGGATTTTCCGACGTGGTCGAGATACTCTGCGAGGAATTCTCCCGAGGTCGACGTGAAGGTCGAGTCAACGTGATTCTGTCCCATGCCGTCGCCGATCAGGAGGAGCGCGCTCGTTGCCTCTCTTTCAAAGGAGAAGGTCTTCGGAAGATCGGACACGGGAATTCCCGCGACCTCGATCGGGTCTCCACCCGCTTCGGGCTCAAGGTAGCTGTTCACGAATTCCGATACCGCACCGCCGACCATATAGTCTTTTCCGTACATATAAAGGGAAGAGCCGACCTTTTTTAAGATGTACTGCCCATCCTGGAGAGACACCTTTGCGACCGCCTTGCTCGCCGCTCGCTTGGTCTCACCGATCGCGATCTCGTACGCCTGCTCCTCGGTGTCGTCGTAAACGAGCGGGAGGGTGATGCCAGCCTCGGCCTCTAAGTAGTCGATCAGGTTCAGCGCTGCGTAATAGGGGAACAGCGTTTTCGGAGATTTCGGAACGACGACCGTGTAGCGCTGAAGCGGCACGCCGTCGATCGAGATATCGCCGAGATGGTAGACGAAATTGCCAAGATAGAGCGAGTTCTGCGCAATCGAGACGTTTTTGTCAGCCGTCACGTAATGCTCAATGAAATATTTGACCGCCTCGACCGTGTTTTCGTCATTCGTACCCATGATGACGATACGGTCGTTCTTTTCGGCGATGATATAATCGTCCGTTTCGAGCAAGGCACGCATTTCTGCGGACACGGGGCGGTTGGTGTCACCGATCAGAATCTCGTAGGCACGCTCGGGAAGCTCTCCCTGGAAGCGGTTATAGAGGTCGGTCGACGCGCCGAATACTGCACCTGTATAGGAGGTGAGGAAGCGTTGAAGCTCGAGCACCTGTCCCTTTATGGTGTCAGAGGCATCGTCGGCGCATATGACGGTATACTCGGTCGACCCGTTCGTTACGAGGCTTAAGAATACCGATTCTTCGGGAGGCGGCGCAGTCGTTCCGTCTGTCTGCGGAGGATCAGTCGTTCCGCCGTCGCATCCCGTGAGGAGCGAGAAGAGGAGGAGGAAAACGAGTGAAAGGGAAAGAATGCGAATCAACGGAGTGGACTGTTTCTTCATATCAGGATCCTTTCAGCTTTTGGGGAAGCCCCAAGTGTATGCTTTTTGGGTAATTTGTTACCTTAATTTTACTCTATTTACGCGGATTTGTCAACAGAAAAAGAAAAATATAAAAAAGTTTCAAAGCGGCGACCGCCTTCGGCAAATTTTTCGCGCGCCGCGTGATAAACTGAACGGACAAGAGGCACTAAGACACGGGATGAAGGAAAGGAAAGAAAATTATGATCCGAACCACCTGCACAACCGATCTCGTGCTTTCGGGGGACACGCTTACTGTCCTTCTGAAGGGCGAGATTGACCACCACGCGGCGGCGGCGGTACGCGAGTCGATCGACCGCGAGATCTGCCGCACACGACCGAAGCGAACCGTCCTCGACCTGTCGGGTATCGACTTTATGGACAGCTCGGGGCTTGGGCTGATTATGGGAAGGATCGCTTTGATGCGCGATCTTTCAGGGGAGACGGTCTTAAAGAATCCGACCGAAAAAGTCCTTCGGATCGTACGGCTTGCGGGGCTTGAGCGAATGATCACGATTTTATACGGAGACGGGGAGGAAGCGGAATGCGAGTAAAGGGCAGTAAAAACAAGAACGGACTCTCGAAGACCGTCAAAAACATCATGCGGCTTCGTCTTCCGTCGCTTTCGGTCAACGAGGGGATGGCACGGACGGCGGTTGCCGCCTTTTGCGCTCAGCTTGATCCGAGCGCGCCCGAGATCGCGGACATCAAGTGTGCGGTGTCCGAGGCGGTGACGAACTGTATCGTACACGCCTATCGTGACACGGTCGGGGAGATCTACATAGAGACGGCGATCTGCGAGGGTGACACCGTTCGGATCCTCATTCGCGACAAGGGTTGTGGAATCGAAGACGTCGAAACCGCGCGACAGCCGCTCTATACGACCGATCGGGAGGGAGAACGGAGCGGAATGGGATTTACGGTAATGGAAAGCTTTATGGATAAGGTGAAGGTCAAGTCGAAAAGGGGAAGCGGCACGGTCGTGGAGATGCGGAAGACGCTACACGGTCGGAATCCGGAATGAGCGAGCAATCGTTTAGCCACGAGCGGAATCGCATCCTCCTTTCCGAGGCGCAAAGTGAAAACGAGTCGGTTGCGGATGCGGCGCTTGAAAGATTGGTCGAAGACAACAGCGGACTCGTTCGCACGATCGCACGGCGCTTCGTCGGGAGAGGAACTGACGAGGAGGATCTCTTTCAGATCGGAATGATCGGAATGGTAAAGGCGGTACGGAGCTTTGACCTTTCGCGCGGGACGGCATTTTCGACCTATGCGGTTCCGCTGATCGTCGGAGAGATCAGGCGGCATCTTCGGGATGACGGTCTGATCCGCGTCGGGCGGGGGTATAAAAAGCTCGGCGCGACGCTTCTTCGGGAGCGGAGTCGGATTGTACAGACCGAGGGGCGCGAGCCGGGTATCGCCGAGCTTGCGGAGCTTTGCGGCGTGACGCCCGAGGAGGCTGCAGAGGCGCTCGACGCGTCAATGCCAATCTCATCCTTTTCCGATCCCACGACAGGCGGTGACTCGGAGGACGCGCTGACACTTGAAAGCCGATTGCCCGACGAGGAAGGCGCAGAGGAGCTGCTCCGTCTCGAGGATAGGATCGCACTCGGACAGGCTATCGGTCGCCTTACCGAGCTTCACCGCAGGATCATTCTTTTGCGGTATTACAGAGGCTATACACAGCAGGAGACGGCGGCTCGGCTTGGGCTGAATCAGGTGAAAATATCCAGAGAGGAGAAGAAAATCATCATTCAGTTGAGAAAGGAGCTGGTGGGCGAATGAAAACGGTGTCCGAGGGGCGGATCGATTGGAAAAAATACGCGGCGATTGCGGTCTTTGCTTCTGCGGGACTCTTGGCCGTTTGGATCTTTCTGAAGCACGGCGTACACGTGCTGCTGCCCTTTCTCCTCGCGTGGGTGCTTTCATTGCTCGTTCTGCCGCCTGCCGAACGATTGGCAAAAAGGACGAGAGTTCCGAAAAAGCTGTGTGCGGCGCTTCTGCTCCTGCTTTCACTCGGCGTTCTCGTCTGGGTAGTCTTCCTTTCGCTGAACCGCCTTCTTCGGGAGATTGAGGAGCTGCTCGGCTTTCTTGGGGAAGATCCTGCGGTGATTGAAGGAAAAATACAACAAACAGTTGAGTTTATCTCGGATTTCGTTGCAAGAATCCCAATTTTATCGGTGCTTGACGGAATGGAGGGGGAATCCCCCTTTGGAGTGGACGTCGGCACGCTCGTCGGTGAATTCTTCCGAAATGCCGTGTCTGAGCTGACCGCGCGCATTCCACCTCTCGTCGGGCGGGTGGTCGCGGGTGTTCCGCAGGCGTTGCTGTTTCTGCTTGTCTTTCTGATCTCCTCCTTTTATTTTGCGCTTGATGGCGACAGGATCGCCGAGGGCGTATGCTCGGCTTTGCCGAAGGGGATCGCTGCGCACACGGGGGGACTGCGAAAAAAGGCATCCGCGCTTCTTTATCGTTATCTGCGCGTCTATCTCGTCCTTTTTCTCTTAACCTTCACCGAGCTTCTTGTCGGACTTACGCTTCTCGGGCGCGGGTATGCGTTTCTCCTTGCGCTCGTGATCTCGGCGCTCGATATCCTTCCGCTTCTCGGTGTTGGGAGCGTTCTCCTGCCGTGGGCGGGCTATCTTTTTCTTATACGGGATTTCCGCACCGCGATCGGACTCCTCGTTCTGTGGGGTGTCATTACGGTGGTGCGTCAGATCGTCGAGCCACGGCTTATCGGGGAAAGCTTTGGAATCCACCCCCTCCTCGCACTCGTTTCGCTCTACGCGGGACTGAAGCTGTTTGGCTTCGTCGGAATTCTCGTAGCCCCTGCTGTGACTGTTTTCGTGCGTCTTGCGGTGTCGGAAACCCGAAAAAAGAGGGAAGGGTAGAGCGGAGATGCAGAGAGACGAAGGGAGCCGCTCCTTTGGAGGACGGATGTCAGACTGCCTGATGAGAGAGCGTATAACCGCAGTCCTTATAAAGATAGAGGGTGAGTTTCAAATGCATGTTTGCGTTTGACTCACCCTCTTTTCTGCGGTTTGGAAACTCTCCAAAAACAGCTATCGTTCAATATACCCGAGGTAATCCAACCAAAGGAGGACGTGAGAGGCGAAGCCGTGGTTACAACTTGCCTTTGGGGTGTCGTGCTCCCATAGTGTGCCCGTCATCCTTGCCATATAGGCAAAGTAGCTGCGCACGTTTTCCTCGAGCTTGTCTCTGTAGCCGTAGCGCGCAAGAAGGTCGAGGCGAAGATAGTTTCCGATGAAGGCGTTCGCCATATGGATCTCGGGGTGCTTTTTCGTCTCGCGGCGCTCGAAGCCGAAGTCACGGACGAGGGTCTCCCACAGCGCGGGATGTGTTTCGGGGGTCGCAACGCCCATAAAGAAGGCGTAGTATTGGCACGACTCGGTGCATTCACCCGACAGAACGAGCTTTCCCTCGTCGTTCCGCACCGCGTTGTCACAGAAGTAACCGTTATACATCGCCGTTTTGCGGATCACATCGCGGATCTTTTCCGCCTTATCTGCCATCTCGGGAATCTCGTAGAGATACGCGAGGTCCTCGAGGAATTTCGCGTACAGCATATTCGTTGCGTAGGAAACGTCCTGTACGAGCTTGTTTGCCATCGACCACTCGACGAACACCCATCCCGACAGCTTTTCAAGCAGTCCGTCCTCATTCTCATACGGTTCGAACCATTCCGAAAGGCGTAAGACGGTATTTTTGGCGCGGTCGACGAAGGCGCGGTCACCCGTGCGCTCGAGGTACTCTCTGAGCTCAAGCACGTACCACATTGCCCAGTTCGGGATAAATCTGCCTTGGTTGTGGTCGCAGGGGTAGCACATCGGGAGCATCTTGTCGGGGATCCTCGGGAAGTGATCGGGCAGAACGAAGGCTTCGAGGAAATCAAGCTCGACCGCGGACCTGCCTGTCAGCAGCTTCTCAACGCGCGAGGTGAAGAAGCTGTCGCACAGCCAACCCGCGCGTTCTCTTGAGGGACAGTCCATATAGACGTCGACGACGTTTGCGCGGAAGGTGCGGATCGCGGCGTCATAGATGCTCTTCATCTCGGCGTCGTCGCCCTGAAAACGCGTTTTGATCTCGGACGCCGGGAAGGCGATCTCGATCATGTGGAGTTCCGAGACCCTGACCGAACCCTTCTTCAGGGCGAGACGGATGTATTTTGCCGTGTACGGCTCTGCCGAAACGACTGTATATTTTCCCGGCTTCATCAGGAACGCGAGTACGTTCGTGACCGAGCCCGGGCGGCAGGGAAGCACCTCGCCGTTTACGAGGACTTCGTTGAAGACGAGGAGAAGCTCGCTTTCCTCGTGTGCCTCGACCTCGAAAGCGAAGAGACCGGTCTCGTTCGCGCCGACGTCTAGGTCGACGAATCGGTCTCGGGTGAGGAAAATGCACGCGGGGTCAC
>JAZSIN010000227.1:0-4384 GCA_045533845.1 Eubacteriales bacterium
CCCGCAAAGATGCCCGCTTCGACCACTGCCTTTGCAGTCCCTTCCGAGTCCTCCTTCATAGTGGCGATCGACGAAGCGTATTCCTTGAGGAAGCGCTCGACCTCCTTCGGATGCGCCTCTGCAAACGCCTTGCGAACGACGACACAGCCCTGGATCAGCGAGCTCGGGGGAAAGCATTTGTCCCACTCCTCGGTGAGGTCAAGGGAGACCGAGAGGGAGGTGTTCTTGCTCTTTGCGATCGTCACCATCGGCTCGGGGAGCACGGCGAGATCGACGTCCCCCGTCACGAGCGCGTCGCGCACGGCGGCAGGCTCTGCATAGGAGTTATCAATGAAAATATCGGCATCGATCTCAAAGCCGTATGCCTTGCAAAGGGCGGTGAAGATAAAGGTCGGATTGCCCGCAGGGCAGTAGACCGTCTTTTCGCGGAGGGATTCGAAGTCGCTGATCGAAACGAAATCCTTGTTCGATACGACGTAAAGGACACCGAGGGTGTTGAGCGCGAGCACCTGCACCGCACCGTTCGTTTTGTTATAAACGGTAGCCGCCGCGTTGGTCGGAAGCGCTGCAATGTCAGTCGATCCGTTGATGAGCGCCGCCGTCACGTTCGAGGCGTCCGCCTGCACGTCAAAGGAGTAGCTGAGGGAGGCAACGCCGTCCTTCTTATCCTTTATCAGGTTTGCCATTCCAAATCCCGTCGTGCCGTTCAGTACGGTGACTCTTACGGGAAGGGTCGAGTCGACCGTTTCCTCGGGCGCGCCGCCCGTGGTCTCATCGGTGGAAACGTCTCCGCCTCCGCTTTTTCCGCAGGAAACGGGTAGGACGGTAAGTAAAACGAGCAGGAGAAGCGCGAGAAGACGCATAGAGAGGGAGAGGTGTTTCATAATAGATCCTTTCTTCTTTGTGCGGTTACGGATTTTTTTCGGATTCGTAGCGGAGGAGACCGTCCCGATCGAGGATTCGGACCGTTCTTTCGGTGCGCTCGATCAGGCCGCTTTCCGAGAGCCGCGTAAAAGCGCGGTAGAGAGACGCGCGCGCGACGTCGAGAAGCTCCGAGAGGTCGGTGAGGGGAACGTCAAGAACGGTGACGCCGTTTTCATCTGCCGCAAGGGACAGAAGATAGAGCGCAAGCCGTCGCTCGGCACTTCCCGCCGTGTAGCAGGCGATCCGACGGTTGAGGAATCGGATCCGTCCGCTGAGGAAGGCAATGTAATTCCTGCGGAAGACCGCGCTTTCTCCGATCAGCCCTTCGACGAGCGATGCGGGGATCGCGAAGGCCTCCACCGATGTCTTCGCGCGGATCAACGACACGGGCTCCTCCTCTGAAAAGAGGATCGATACGCCGAACGCGGTATAGGGCGTGATCGAGCGGAGAATGACCGATCGCTCGGCGTCACGCGAATAGGCAAGCGCCGTTCCGTGCGTCAAAACGACGAGTGCACGCTCCGATTCTACCGTCAGCGGGATTTTCTCGCCCGCCGCATAGCGGGTGAAGCGAACCTCGCCCGTTTTGTCGAGCGCTTCGATCCGCTCGCGCTCCACCCCGCGAAAGAGCAGGCATTTCGTCAGGATCTCGTATAGTCCGGTGTTTCCCATAGCCGCCTCCGTTCGCACGAATCATAAATGACAAAGTGTATCATTTGAGACAATTATAACATACGTTGCCCGAAAAGTCAATAGGGTACGGGGAAGAATCGCCCCCCCATAGAATCGAATGTAAACAAAATGTTAACCTTTCCCGATATCAATTGAATTTTACAAGGAATTATCTTATAATTACCTCAATAAGCGCTCCTCGGCGCGTACAGAATCGGAGGAGGACTCCCTATGACACTTGTGATCCTGGCTGCGGGAATGGGCTCTCGCTACGGCGGACTGAAACAGCTTGACCCGATCTCGGATGCGGGCGAATTCATTCTCGATTTCTCGGTCTATGATGCAATCCGCGCGGGCTTTACAAAGGTCGTGTTCGTCATCAAGGAAGAGAATCACGCGCTCTTTCGCGAGACCGTCGGAAAGCGGATCGAGCCCTTCGTTGACGTACGGTACGTCTTCCAGCGCCTCGACGATCTCCCGCGCGGACACGTTCCGCCCGAGGGACGGACGAAGCCCTTCGGCACGGCGCAGGCGGTGCTTGCGGCGCGGAAAGAGGTAAAGGAGCCCTTTATGGTCATCAACGCCGACGATTTCTACGGAAAAGAGGCGTTTGACACGGTCGCGACGCATCTCAGGTTCGCGCACGAAACGGGGGACTACTGTATGGCAGGCTATGTCCTGCAGAACACCCTCACCGAGAACGGAAGCGTTTCACGCGGTGTTTGCACGGTCGATGAGCACGGCTGTCTTTCGGATGTCGTCGAGCGCACGAGCATCACGAGAGCGGGGGACGCGGCGGTCTATACCGAGGACGGCGAAGCGCATACACTCCCCCTTGACGCGACGGTCTCGATGAACTGCTGGGGCTTCACCCCCGAATTTTTCGGGGAGCTCGAAAGGGGCTTCTCCGCCTTCCTTTCGTCAGAGGAGGGTGACCCCTTGAAGCGCGAGTATTATCTCCCCTTCGCCGTACGTGCGTGTATGGACGCGAAAAAATGCTCGGTGCGCGTTTACCGCGTCGGCGCGAAGTGGTACGGTGTGACCTATCGCGAGGACAGAGAGGGCGTCGTGGAGGGAATCCGCGCTCTCACGCGTGCGGGCGTCTACCCGAGAGGACTCTGGAATCGCAACAAAAGATAAGCTGGGAACAGCAAGAGAGAAAGGACAGAATATGGCAATTTTGGTTACGGGCGGCACGGGCTTTATCGGCTCGCATACCGCCGTTGAATTACTGAACGCGGGGAAGGAGCTCGTTATCGTTGACAACTTCGTCAACAGCAAGCCCTGCGTCCTCGACCGCATCCGCGAGATCACGGGGAAGGACTTTCGCTTCTACGAGGTCGACCTCTGCGACCGAGATGGGCTCGAACGGGTCTTCAAAGAAAACGAGATCGACAGCTGCATCCACTTCGCGGGATTGAAGGCGGTCGGAGAATCGGTCGGTCAGCCGATCCGCTATTACCATAACAACCTTACGGGCACGCTCGTGCTTACGGATCTGATGCAGCGTTACGGCGCGCGGAATTTCATCTTCTCCTCCTCGGCAACCGTTTACGGAAAACCCGAAAGCGTTCCGATCAGAGAGGATTTTCCGCTGTCGACAACGAACCCCTACGGTGAGACAAAGCTGATGATCGAGCGTATTTTGAAGGATATCTGCGTTGCAAACAAGGACTTCAGCGTCACCGTCCTCCGTTACTTCAATCCGATCGGCGCACACGCGTCGGGACGGATCGGTGAGGACCCGCAGGGCATTCCGAACAATCTCCTTCCGTACGTCTCGAAGGTCGCGAGCGGTAAGCTTGAAAAGCTCCACGTGTTCGGAAACGATTACAAAACGCACGACGGAACGGGCGTGCGCGACTATATTCACGTCGTCGACCTTGCAAGGGCGCACCTCGCCGCCCTCGACTACGCCGAGAAGCGTACGGGCATCGACTACTTCAACATCGGAACGGGAACCGGCTACTCGGTGCTTGATATCGTACGGGCGTACGAGAAGGTCAGCGGGAAGAAGATCCCCTACGTCATCGAGGATCGCCGTCCCGGGGACGTCGACGAGTGCTACGCCGACCCGAAAAAGGCGTACGAGCTCCTCGGCTGGAGAGCACTTCATAATCTTGAAGATATGTGCAGAGATCTCGACCGTTGGCAGACGAACAATCCGAACGGTTACGGGGACTGAACCGGAGGACGGACTTATGGCAATCACAAAGGATCTGTTCGGAAGACTTACGTGCGGTACCCCCGTGTATCGCTATACGATGCAAAACGAAGGTGGGATGCGCGTATCGATCCTTGAATTCGGCGGTGCGATCCAGAGCCTATTCGTTCCCGACCGCGACGGAACGTTCACAGATGTCGTCTGTGGCTACGACGAGCTGAAAAGCTACGTTGAGGGCGACGGCTATCAGGGCGCGCTCATCGGACGCTTCGGAAACCGCATCGCGAAGGGACACTTTACGCTTGAAGGAACCGAATACACGCTCTGCAAAAACAACAACGGCATCAATCACCTCCACGGCGGAAAGGTCGGCTTCAGCCACCGTATGTGGGACGTCGTACGGGTCGAAGACGGCGCGTCGCCTATCCTCGCGTTGCACCTTCTGTCTCCCGACGGAGAGGAGGGCTACCCCGGAAATCTCGACGTCACGGTCACCTATACCCTGACCGCAGACAACCGTCTCTCGATCCACTACGAGGCGGCGACCGACAAGACGACGCATCTGAACCTGACGAACCACACCAAGTCGGAGGCCAAGCGGTCTTAGGAAGACAAATTGGAGTA
>JAZSIN010000180.1:0-13605 GCA_045533845.1 Eubacteriales bacterium
GTTCCTGCAGGGCTGTAACCTGCGGTGCGGATGTTATCACAACCCCGACACGTGGGAGACGGACGGCGGCACGGCGTATACCCCAGAGGAGATCCTGAAGCGGGTCGAACACTACCGCTCGTATTTCGGGGAAAAGGGCGGCATTACGGTTTCGGGCGGCGAGCCCCTGCTCCAGGCACGGTTCGTCACGGAGCTGTTCACGCTCTGTAAGGAAAACGGGATCAATACCTGCCTCGACACCTCGGGAAGCATCCTCACCCCTGCCTCAAAGGAGCTTCTCGCCGTCACCGACCGCGTGCTCCTCGACGTCAAATACGCGTCGGACGAGGAATATCGCCGCTACGTCGGGTGCGGGATCGAGAAGCCCCTCGCGTTCCTCGCGTACCTCGACGAAAAAAAGATTCCCGTCACCCTCCGCACCGTGCTGATCCCGTCCCTAAACGACGACGAGCGGACGGCAGGCTTCTTGCGCGGTCTGCGCGAAAAACACCCCGTGATCGACACGCTCGAGCTCCTTCCCTTCCGTAAGATCTGCTCGATGAAATACGAAAAGCTCGACATTGACTTTCGTTTCAAAGACCTCGACGAGCCATCCGCCACAGACGTACAGAAAATGTACGAGCTCGTCCTAAAGGGATCATAAATCGAGAGAGCGCCCTCGCGCGGTCTCCGACATATGAAAAAGCCTCCTCGCACGAAGCGAAGAGGCTTTCTTATTATTCATCCCCCAAGCAGGACCGATCGGAGGAAGAAGATAAACGGGATCGTGACGATCGACAGGACGTGAGAAACGAGTGCCATGCCTGCGGCGGTCGAGGTATCCCTTCCGTACATACTCGGGATAACGATCGTGTTCAGCCCAAGCGGCATCGCGATCGAGCAGACCGTGCAGATCTGCAGGGCAACGGGCAGCTGCGGGAAGAACCAGAGGATCCCGATCGCAAGGAGCGGAAAAACGAGCAGACGAAGCGCCGACACCGCATAGATGCTCTTCCGCTTCAGCGTCTTCGAAAGGTCGATGCTTCCGAGCGTGATACCCGAAAGAAGCATCGCGATCGGGGACATACAGCTGCCCGCAACATCGATGATCTTCAGAATACTGCCGCGCACACCGTCAAGCACGGGAAGCGCCGACAGATCCATCGTTCCGACTCCGGTGATGCCGAGGATCATACCGATGATCATGCAAAGAAACATCGGGTTCACGAAGGACTTGAGACGATCGCGGAGCGGCGTCGCCTCCTCCCGCTCCGAGCCGAGCAGAAGCGAAGGAACGCCCCAGACGTAGATCAGTGCCCACAAAGGCAGGGTGAACAGAATATATTCGGTGAAGATCTCGGGGAAAAGCGCCTCGACGATCGCATTGCCCATAAAGCTGAAGTTCGCGAAGCAAAGACCGTAAATATAGATCTTTCGCGTGTACGAATCCTTCGTGCAGAGCTTCGCCGACAGGATCGAAAGCGGGATCACGGCAACGAGAGCAAGAAGGAGGCTGAATAGGAGGATCTTCCACGCCGAGGAAAGCGTATCGACCGTGAAATTCCGAATGAAGGTCCCGAGCACGAGCGCGGGAATGAACAGCATATTCTCAAGGCGTGAGAGGATCGACGCCGAGACTGCGGGAAGAAGTCCACGCCGCGCAAGCAAAAAGCCAAGCGCGATGAACGCGAACAGAAAGATCATCTGATAGAGAGTCGGTAAAAGAATATCCATAAGCCACTCCTGTTTTGAGTCGCGGACAAGCTGTTTCGCCCGCTCGCGAAGAGTATTCTACCACATTGCAAAGAAAAAAACAATACCTCTCGTCGCATTTCGCCGACTTTCGTAGGATAGCATAATTTAATTCCCCTTCCCCCCTTGATTTTGGTCATTTATTATGCTACAATGAGAAAAAGCCCGTCGTACGGCACGGGCATTACCCCGAAACGGAGGCGGATACTATGGAGCAAACCGCAAGGCAAAATCAAGATCGCTACAAGGTCGTCGTCGCGATCGACTCCTTCAAGGGGAGCCTCTCGACGATCGAAGCAGGAAACGCAGCGCGCGATGGAATCCTTCGCGCTTTTCCGTGTGCCTCAGTCATCGTTTCCCCGATCGCGGACGGCGGCGAGGGGACGGTCGACGCGCTGACGCATCACTGTCCGGAAAATCGTGTCACCGTCACCGTGACGGGACCGCTCGGAACACCCGTTAATGCAACCTACGGCATTCTCAGCGACAAAAAAACCGCCGTCATCGAAATGGCGGCAGCGGCAGGGATCACCCTCGTCGAAAAAGAGGTGCGCGACCCCCTCGTGACCACGACCTACGGCGTCGGTGAGCTGATCCGCGACGCGACCCGGCGCGGATGTCGCCGCTTCATCATCGGGATCGGTGGGAGCGCGACAAACGACGGCGGTGTCGGAATGCTGTCTGCGCTCGGCTTTTCCTTCCTCGGTGACGACGGAAGGCAGGTTTCCTTCGGCGCAAAGGGCGTCGGAGAGATCCGCACGATCGACAAGTCGGGCGCCCTCCCTCTCCTCTCCGAATGCACCTTCCACGTCGCGTGCGACGTAACGAATCCGCTGTGCGGCGAAAAGGGATGCAGTGCAGTCTACGGTCCGCAAAAGGGCGCGACCGCGGAGACGGTTATGCTGATGGACGGCTATCTCTCGCGCTTTGCGCATCTCACGCGTGAAGCGCTCGGGTGCGACCACGAAAACACCCCCGGTGCGGGTGCGGCAGGCGGGCTCGGCTTTGCCCTACTCAGCTACCTCGGAGCGGCCCTCGAAAGCGGGATCGGGCTCGTCCTTCGGGAGACCGGACTTGAAAACGAGATCAAAGCAGCCGATCTCGTCCTCACGGGCGAGGGACGGCTCGACGGACAGACCGCGATGGGCAAAGCGCCCGTCGGCGTTGCGGCGATCGCGAAAAAATACGGCGTTCCCGTGGTCGCGCTCGCAGGCTGTGCGACGGACGACGCGCGCGTGCTGTCCGAATACGGGATCGACGCCTTCTTCTCCATTCTGAAAAAGCCCGTGTCGCTCGCCGAGGCGATGGAGAAGGAGACCGCCTATAAAAACCTCCGAGACACCGCAGAAGAGGTCCTCCGTCTCATTCACGCGGTCCGCAAAACAAACAAAACCGACGAAATCTAAACAAAATCGACACCGTAACCAATCAAAGCAAATAGAAAGATCCTCGCGGCACAAGGAAGAGCCTCGAGGATCTTTTTTGTTTTGTAACACAGCCTGTAAGCCGGGTTCTGTCGAGAACGGTCATCTATCTTTGCGGCGCGTCACCGCGCCGCTCCACGCCTTTCGGCGTATGCCACCCGGGGATATATGTCGGGCAAACGATCCCCAAACGGTGTTGCTTCGGATAGGGTTTACAGCGGACGCATGTTACCATACGAACGGGTGGGCTCTTACCCCACCTTTCCATCCTTACCGACGAAGGTCGGCGGTCTATTTCTGTTGCACTTTCCCGGCGGTCACCCGCGGCTGACGTTATCAGTTATCCTGCCCTATGAAGCCCGGACTTTCCTCACCGCAAGACCTTTCGGCATGATGCGGCGCGACCGTTCGGCTATGTTACTTAGGTTAGTATAGCACGAATCGGGGAGTTTGTCAAGTGCTTTTGCGCCGAGGGCTCTCCGTAGGCTTGTCTGTTCAAAAAGGCAATCTCGTAGGAAGATTCACGAATCGCACGCCCAAAAGAGCAACGCGTCCTTGGGGGAGATTTCAATTGTATTTCAAATGTTCGCGATACTGACGCGGCGAAAGAGAATACTTCTTTTTGAAGCACCGACTGAAATAAAACGGATCCTTAAATCCGCATTTGTCGCTTATTTGAGAAATCTGCAGATCGGTCTCCGCGAGCAAATCACAGGCTGTCTCAAGCCGCAGATTTATGATGTACTGCAAAGGCGTTGTTCCCGTAACACTGCGAAAGCTTTGCAGAAAAACGCTTTTTTGAATACGAACCTGACCAAGCAGATCACTTAAGGAATAATCTCTACAAGGGTCGTTATGAATGTAGGAAAGAACCTTTCGAATGCGCGCAACACTGATGGGCTCTTGCGTTGAATGAAGCCTTGTCAAGTGCTCACTCAGAATCTGTTGCAGGATTATTTCCTCTTTCCAAGCACCGAGATAGCCTTTTTGCCGATGCTCCACATAAAGCATTTTAAAAAGCTGATCCGCCCACTGCCTCTCTTCGAGATGTACATAATCGGGAATTTCTTTCATTATTTCCTTAGGCTGTGGGGTAAAATGGACTCCGTAAAAAACCATATAAGGCTCACGGCTTAACCAAAGACTGTGTGTAATTCCCGGCTTGAAGCAGATAAAATCGCCCGCGCCTACGGAAATCTGTTTTCCCCCAATCATAATTTCGCCGTAACCGCTGATCACGTAAACAAGCTCGTAATCCTTTATTTTACGAGGTCCGATCCTCCAACCCTCAAGCGTGCCTCTGCGCAGAACCATATTGATTTTGACATTCAAAATATACTCACCGCCTTGATCTTTTACATTCAACTCAATTATATCGGAATTTTGTCCATTTGTCAACCGATATTGCATTGTGCTTTGCCTGTTTTTTTACTATAATGTTATTATAATAAAAATGTATAAAACAATAGTTGGGAGGAAGCTATCATGATTTGGAACAGAGAACAGTATATCGCTCACTGCAATTTTGAGTTTACAGGCAGAGAATTCTTCTGCTCCCTCTTCGGTCCACTGGTCGGACTTGCAGACGAGTGGGCAAAGCAGGGCGCAACCGAAAAAGAGATCGCATTGACCGCGTTCGACTGGGACTACGTAATACGTACCAAGCTCGGTGCAAAGATCGGTGCGAGAACAGGTCTTGAGGCCCACGTGCTCGAGGACACACCGGAATATACGATATCGGTGGACACTATGGGGCGTAAGCAAAAGCTGATAAAAAAGAGTGCGACGATCCCACTTCCGATGGGATACCCGGTAGAAACGATGGAGGATTGGCTGAAGATCAAGCACTGGTATACCTTTGACGAATCACGCATAAACGTCGAAAAACTTAAGAAGCAGAAGACGCTTCACGGCAAAGGCTACCTCACGTATTTGAGCATACCAGGTGGATTTGACGAGCCGAGACAGCTTATGGGGGAGGAAAATCTTTGTATCGCATATTACGAGGATCCCGAGCTCATCGAGGATATGCTGAGCACCTTCACCGATACCGCCATCAAGGTTCTCGAGCGTGTCGGAGAGATCGTACCGATAGACAACATTTCGGTTCACGAGGATATGGCAGGCAAATCAGGCCCGCTCGCAGGTCCACTGCAGGTAAAGAAATTTATCGCTCCCTATTACAGCAAGGTATGGGACTGCGCCAAGTCCTACGGTGCAAGGATATTCTCGCAGGACAGTGACGGTAATATGAATGCGGTAATGGAGGATTTCATCGACTGCGGAATCAACTGCTTCTTTCCGCTTGAGCCGGCCGCGGGGATGGATATGGTCGAGCTGCGAAAAAAATACGGCAAGAAGGCCTGCTTTAAGGGCGGAATCGATAAACATACCCTCCGTCTCGGGAAGGAGGCGATCCGCGCGGAGCTCGAATACAAAATGTCGGAGCTTATGCTCGGCGGAGGCACGATTTTTGCAATCGACCATCTCATTCCAAACGGAGTGCCGCTTGAAAACTACCGTTTCTACGTTGAGTATGGAAGAGAGCTACTCGGTCTTCCCCCCATCAAGGAGGAAGGCTATATGAGAATGGCTTTTTGAAGCCTTCGTTTCCTTGCGGCCTCTACGCATTTTCTCTCGCCTACCGGCAAGGCAAAAGAAAAGGATGCACCGAGGCATCCTTTTCTTTTACCTACCCGACAGGATTCGAACCTGCGGCCTCGAGAGTCGGAGTCTCGCGCTCTATCCAGCTGGGCTACGGGTAGATATATTCTATGCTGTTCTCACAGCCCTTATATTCTACCACATTCGGCGGCAAAAAGCAAGCCCTTTTTCGGCATTTGTGAAAGAATTTATCGCCCTTATTGTTGATTTTCCAACAGAATTATGCTATAATGAACTCATTATCAATTATCTTTTGGAGGCCTTTATGGAAAAGCTTAAGATTCCCGCCTTTGGTGAAAGTAAATGCATCGAAAACCGCGAAAACAAAAACACCCGTGTTTTTGTGATCCCGCACGTAGACGAAGATGCCTTTGCCGCTTACGCTTCCCTTTTTGAGGAAAACGGCTATACCAAAAAAGAGGAATATCGCATTGAGAAGCACCGTTTTGCGGCATTTTCCAAAAGGAAAAAGGGTGTTTTCCTGAACTACTTTGACTTAGTTCGCGAGCTTTACATCGTCATCGAGGACAACTGTGCGTACTTTTCTTAC
Organism: Eubacteriales bacterium; assembly: GCA_045533845.1. Classification (GTDB taxonomy): domain Bacteria; phylum Bacillota; class Clostridia; order Oscillospirales; family CAG-272; genus JAZNOQ01. The sequence continues at coordinate 6,370 of JAZSIN010000180.1, forward strand.
AGCGACCTCTCACGCGGCATCTCGGTCGATCCACAAATCACGCAGATCGAGACTTGCGACTCGGCAATGTCCTACGCCATCCGCCTCTCCGACGGCCGTTTCATCGTCATCGACGGCGCGCAGTTTTTCAGGGAGCACTCTGAACGGCTCTTCAAGTGTCTGTCACAGGGATCACCGTACGAAAAGCCCGTGATTGCCGCGTGGATCCTCAGTCATCCGCACTGTGACCATTACCTCTGCTTCATCGACTTTATGGAGCGCTACGCGGATCAGGTCATCGTCGAGAAAATGCTGTTTCAGTTCCCCGAGCTTGATGACGCTACACACTATCCGCAAATGCAGGAAAAAGCCCCGGTCTCGGTTTGGGGCGACACCTCGGCGCTCACGAATATCCCGAAGATGTATGCGCAGATCGAGAAGCACGGGATCCCCGTTTACACACCGCACACAGGACAGAGGTACCACATCGGCGACGCCAACGTCGTCTTTCTCTCCGGTATGGACGATGCGATCCACCGCTCAAATAACCTGAACCATTCAGCGCTCGTCTTCCGAATGGAGCTTGGCGGAGAAACGATCCTTTGGGCAACCGATGCTGCGTTCAGCACCGCAAATCTTGCAAAAAAGCACGGCTCTTATCTGAAGGCGGATATACTGCAAATTCCTCACCACGGCTTCCAGAGCGGAACCTCGGTGGGCGAGCTCGAGGCGTACGATCTGATCCGTCCCTCCGTTTGCTTCCTTCCCGTCGAGGACTATTTCGCATACAACACCTTCTCTTCCTATAAAAAAGGAGTAGATCACCTCATCAACGTGATTGCCGTTGACGAGATCATCACGCTTGCTCCCCAGCGAACAATCACGCTTCCGTACACCGCTCCCGCATATAAAAGAGAGGAGCTGCTGCGCAAATACCGTGCGGGACACGAGAGCGCGGGCGCATCGACTTGGATCTTCTCGGAGCTCTCAACCGACCGCCCCGAGGATTTTGAATTCACTCTGCTGAACACCACCCACGTAAACACCAGGGTCGATATTGAGCTTTATTTTGAATCCAAATCACAAATGGTCAAGCACATCAAGGTCGACCTCTCCTCGGCAAGCTTCCGCCGTATCAACATTGTCGGAGACGAGGTGGACGGAGATGCAGTGCCCTACAGCAAGTGGTCTCTGAAGGTGCGCGGAATTCCCGAAAACGCCCCCTTTGCAGTTCGCTTTATGTCCGGCATTCCGATCGTCGTTTCTCACAAGAATCATAAGGAGACCTACCGCTCATCGGTCATTTACTAAACGAATTTTCCGAGTTAAGCCGAGAACGGCTTGACAGACAACCAATAAGGAGCCGAGTCAGAAAGATCTGACCCGACTCCTTTTTCGTTATTTCCCGTCAAAGCGAGGAAGAACCTCAACGAGCGTTTCGTTTTGCTGTTCATCCGCAGTCAGTCTAAGGAGCGGAAGTGAGATCGTCTTATGCCCTCTATCGGCAACGACCACGAGAACAACATTCTCCTGATTCAGTAGTGACCGCGTGACCATAGCCCATGTATTGGAGTTATTGGAATTCATATGCGAATTAAGCTGATTTTGCGTGTGCGGATACAGAACAACCGACGGAGCACAGTATTTGTAAAGATCGACTGAACCGCCAAGACCGTGATGTGCAACCTGGAGAATATCGCACTTCAAGGCATCCCCGTACATCGAAACGAGGCAGGTCGAAGCCTTTGTTATTACGTCGCCCGTGATCATCATCGTCTGCGCCTCATCACCCTCGCCAACAAAAAAGCGTGTACACAGACTCGAGTTGTTATACCCTCCGGCAGGGCCTAAATCATAATGAAACAAGTCCTCGGTTGTAAGTATTGCTTCAAATTTGAGGTTACGGATCTGGAAGGTCTGACCGGTGTGCACCTTATGAACGGCCGCTTGGGTTTCAGCAAGACGGATCGGTAATGTTTTCGCAATATAGTGTCCGTCTGTATAATAGTTGTAGATCTGCGTGGTGGAAGCCTCGCTATGGATCACTCTCTCAAGCGTGAGCTCTGTGTAATGCTCGGCGAGAAGTGCGTTGAGGGCTTGTACATGATCGGCGTGACTGTGTGAAATGATCCACGCCGCAATCACGATCCTTCCGTCCTCTCGCTTGTTCATATGATTCAGAAGCTCCCACAGCTCGTCGTCTTCCGTGCTACTGTTATTGCTTCCGCCGTCATGGATGATAAAGCTACCGTCCTCAAGCGTGATGATGAAGCCGTTTCCTTTGTTTTTGTGGGTTCCGTAGTCAAAATCAAACATCGTGAAGGAGAGATCGGTCACCTTCTCACCCCAGTTCGGACTGGTATCCTCCACAAGCGGAAGCTCTGTTTTGCTCATATGATCGACCGCAACCCGAACCGAATTTTCGGTCGCGATGTAGTATGCGTGGAGAACGACCTTCGATTTATAATAGGTCGCATAAAGGTTGTCCCCGATCCGGTTATCCTGCCAGAAGGTATAGCCGTCGGCTTCAAGCTGTGTGAGATATTCTTTATAGTCCTGCTCGGTTGCATCTGTGTAATACAAATAATAGCCGTCGTACATCATATCGAGCACACCCGAAAGCTCTCCGCCGCGGAACATCGGAATGTCACCAATCCATTTTTCGTAAGCGTAGACCTGCTTTACACCGTCTGCCATAACGAGGTTCTTGACTCCGCCGTCAGTGTCAACCAGATACTGCGTATAATCCTCGATGAATGCGTCGATCGCCATAGCGGAGGTATAGTCTCCCCATCCCGCAATAACGAGCTTGTTTCCGACGACACCGTAGCCGTATTCATTGGGGGCAAGAGTCTTAAGGAAGGTCCGGGTCTCGGGGCGATTGGTCGATCCGACGAGGACCTCAAGGCTTTCGTCCTGTGCAGCCCTCACATCGGTATCCGTCGCAATATCCGTGCCCATTCCCGTTTTGAGCTCCGCCACGATATTTCGAATAAAGGGCACGATATAATCAATTCCAAGATCAGGATCCCTGATGACATTTCCATCTTCATCCTCTACATCTCCACCGGAGGCTTTTACGTCCTGACTGAAAACGATCTTATACTGACACGTGTTGTCCGCGCCGAGAAGCGATACGCCGCCCGTGCTGCCGTAGGTGTAGGCGAGATCCTTGGCGATCTCGAACTTGCCCTCCGATCCTCCCGAAACGTAGTTGTTGACGAAATAATTTACCGCGTCGTCGAGCATCATGACATTGATCGCATTGATGACGATCTTACCGTCGACCTTCTTTACGACGTAGCCGCTCTGGCCGTTGAGGTCTGCAAGAACGCCTGCAGACTGTGCGCGGTTGGTCGCACCGACGAGGATCTCGGTCTTCGTTGCGTCCTCAAGCTCCGCGTCAGTCTTTACGGTCGCGTCAACGCCCGTATACTGTCTGATCGCATCGACGAGGATCTGCACCGCCGTTGCCGTTTCGCTGTCTGCCGATGCAGAGGACACGATCACTGCATTCGATACCGTGACCGTCTCGGTATTCGCCTCCTGCTGACCGCCCTGCGTGGTCTCGTCGCCGCCGCTTGACGAATCGCAAGCTGCGAATACCGCTACCGCGAGCACGAGGCAGAGCATCAGCGCAAAAATACGTATTCCAAAAAACTTTTTCATTCGATTCTCCTTGAAAATATAAGAATCAAAAGGTTGTGCCATTACTAAATTTTATTATATCATCGTTTTCATTCGTTGTCAATACTGTTGCAGCTTCCATTCCACTTTTCGTTTACCTGCACGCAGAGAGAGAGAGAGAGAGAGAGAGAGACTGTGCCGTTCAGCTATAAAGCCGGAGGGGTAAGCAGCAAATGCGATCACGCATTTGTAACTCACCCCATATTTCAAGATCTTCGTTTCTTTACGAATCCCGTCCGTCAAGGCGCGGCGTCACGATGACGAGTGCCTCATTCGCTTCCTCATCGTCGCTGAGTCCGATCAGCGGAAGCATCAGCGTTTTATGCCCATCATCGGCAACGACCAGAAGCACGACGTTCTCCTGATTTACAAGCGAACGGTCTATAATCGCCCACTTATTGTTGTTCGTCGGCTTCATATAGGAATTCACCGTGCTGTACGTTCCCGGCCACACGACGACCGAGGGCTTGCAGTACGCGTAGAAATCGACCGAGCCGCCCCAACCGTGGTGTCCGACCTGAACGATATCGCACTTCAGATCCTCACGGAAGATCTCAACCATTCTATCGGCAGAATGAGGCTCCGTGTCTCCGATGATCATCAGCGTCTGTTCGTTTTCGCCCTCTCCGTAGAAGAAGCGCGTTACAAGGCTCGTCGAGTTGTACGAGCCGCAGGGGTTCGGGTAGCAATTCTCGGGCGCCATGATCACCTCGAACTTGAGGTTACGGATCTGGAAGGTCTGTCCCATGTGCGCCTTGTGTATCGGTGCGCCCGTCTGCGCCGCAAGGGTGGTAAGACCGTTCGTCGCGTAGTGACCGTTCTTATAGAAGGGGTAGATCTGCGTCGCACCCGCCTCGCTGTGAATGATGCGCTCCAGCGTGATCTCGCTTCTGTGCTTGCTCATCATGGAGTCGAAGGCGTCGTGGTGGTCCTTATGGCCGTGCGAGAGGATATACGCCGCAATGACGATCCGTCCATCCTCGCGCATATTGTTCTCGTTCAGGAAATCCCATATCTCCTCGCTCTCGTACGAGCTGTCGTTCGCACCGCCGTCGTGGAAGATGAAGCTTCCGTCCTCAAGCGTCATAATGAAGGCGTTGCCCCAGTTGCCGACCGTTCCGTCAAAATCGTGCATCGTGAAGGACAGGTGATCGATGACCTTCGGACCGTAGTTCGGGCTGTCGTCCACGTTGACGGGAAGCTCACTCATTAGTTTCGAGCTGACCGCCACACGCACGGTGTTTTCACGCGCGAGGTAGTAGGCGTGAACGATCATCTTCGAGTCGTGGTAGGTCGCGTAGAGATTATCCCCGATGCGGTTCTCCTGATAGAGCTCGTAGCCTGCCTCCTCGAGCTCCTTGCGGTATTCGAGGTAAGCCGCTTCGGAGGTGTTCTCGTAGTAGAGATGGTAAGCGTTCTCGACCATGTCGACGACGTACTCGAGACTGCCGCCCCTGAACATCGGGATGTCGATTTTCCACTTCGTGTAGGTCTCGATCTTTTCTTCTCCGTCGGGCAAAACGAGCTTCTTTTCCCCGTTCTCCTCGACGACGTAGCTTTCGCAGTCCTTGATAAAGAGCTCGATCGCCCTCGCCGAGGTGAGATCACCCCAGCCTGCGATCACGAGCTTGTTGCCGATGACCGCATAGCCGTATTCATTGACCTTCAGCGTCCGCAGGAATGCCTTAGTCTCAGGGCGGTTGGTGCGTCCGAGCAGGACCTCAAGGCTTTCGTTCACTGCCTCCGAGGTATCCTTTTCGCCCTCGACCGTGATCCCAAAGACGTCTCCGATCGCCTTCTCCGCCTTGTCAAGATACTGACAGATGTAGTCAGCCCCCGAATACGGATCATCCGCAGAGCCAACGATATCAAGCTCCTGACTGAAAACAAGCTTGTAGTTCAGCGCCTCCTCCGCAGAGAGCGACACCGTTACGCCGCCCGTGCTGCCGTAGGTAAAGAGAAGGTCCTTCGCAACCGTGAACGAGCCGTCCGATCCGCCCGAAACATAATTGTTGACAAAATAATTCACCGCATCGTCGAGCATCGTCTCGGCGGTTGCATTGATCACGATCTTCTTCCCGACCTTCTTTACGACAAAGCCGCTCTGTCCGTTCAGCTCGGAAAGCACGCCCGAGGACGCCGTACGGTTCGTCGCGCCGATCAGGATCTCGTAAACGTCGTTATTTTCAAGCTCCTCGTCGGTCTTCAGCGTAATATCAACGCCCGTGTACTCCTTCACAGCGGCAACGAGGATCTCTGCCGCCTCTCCCGTCCTCTTATCGACGACCGACGGCGTCAGAACGACCGCACCCGAAACCGCGATCCTTTCGGTATCGCTGTTCCCCTCCGATCCACCCGTGGTGACCTCTGCTGTACCGCTGTCTGCGGTGGTATCGCCTCCGTCCGATCCCGTGTCGCACGAAGCAAAAGCGGCAAGTGCGAGAACAAGGGATAGGAGGAGCAGCAGGCTACGTAAAACAATCGTTTTCTTCATACAAATCTCCTTCGGTTTGTCAAAATCAAAATATCGGGCACAGAACGTGTCCGAAACGAAAAAGTTAAACGCTTAATAGTATAATTATACACGAAATTCACTTTCTTGTCAATAGTGCGCATACTCTCATTGCAAATTTCATCATATTGCACAATTCCCATTCCGACAAAAAAGAAGAGCCCGATCGATGACCGAAGCCCTTCGCGAGAGAGATCTCTATTCCTCATCCGCTGTGAGCTCGAGTAGCGGCAGAACGAACGTTTTCTTCATACAAATCTTCTTCGGTTCGCCAAAATCAAAATATCGGGCACAGAACGTGTCCGAAACGAAAACCATTCAAAACGCTAATTTTATTATACACGATTTTCACATTCTTGTCAATCCCCTCTCCTCTGTCGCACAGATTTCTCCGTTTTCCACAAAGCAACAGAAAAAGGGCTCAGGTCTCGCACCTGAGCCCTTCGTGGAATATCAGTTCGAGGGTCTGCCGTCGAGTCGAGGATAACTCTCAACGAGTGCCTCGTTCGCCTTCTCATCCGTCGTGAGTCCGAGAAGCGGCAGCGTGACCGTCTTATGTCCGTTATCGCCTACGATAACGAGAATGACGTTCTCCTGATTCAGAAGCGTCTGGTTGATGATCGCGTACTTATCCGTAGCGCCGGGAACCATGTGCTTGTCGATCTTCCACTGACCGTGCGGCCAGATAACGATCGAGGGCTTTGCATACTTATAGAGGTCGATCGAACCGCCCGAGCCGTGGTGTGCGACCTGAAGGATATCACACTTGATGTCCTCACGGTAGATCTCGACCATACGCTTCGAGCCCCAGTCCTGCGTGTCGCCCGTGATCATCAGCGTCTGCGCATCCGCGCCCGTACCATAGGTGTAGCGCGTGATCAGCGAGGTGTCGTTGTATCCGCCGGGCATATCGGGCCACAGGGTATCGGTCGTGAAGAATGCCTCGACCTTGAGGTTACGGATCTGGAAGGTCTGACCCGTGTGCGCTCTGTGCATCGTTGCACCCGTCTTTGCGGCGATCGTTTCAAGTCCGTTCGTAACGTAGTGTACGGAGTTGT
>JAZSIN010000146.1:0-3118 GCA_045533845.1 Eubacteriales bacterium
CCCTTTCCGTTTGTGCCGTCAAGGTCATTATAACAAGAGCGAAATTCCTTCGCGCATTTTAGTAAATATCTTTACTTTTTTGTTGACTTTTGCAAGATTTTAGATTATAATGAGAGAAAGCGCGGAAGCGATCCCTTGTCAGGCGCTGTTTTTCGTCCGTCCCCCCACCTCCTCTAAAGAAAGGAATCCTGTTTATGAAAAAAATCCTATCTCTTTTACTCACCTTTACCCTGCTCCTCTCCCTTTCCGCCATTTTCTCCTCCTGCTCGCACGAATGCGAATTCTCGTCCGAGTGGCAAAAGGACGATGTCGCGCATTGGCACGCCTGTACGGCAAAGGAGGGCTGCACAGAGGTCTCCGAAAAGGCTGACCATACCTACGGCGAGGGCGTGATCACGACGAAGCCGACGCCGGACGCAGACGGCGCGAAGACCTTCACCTGCACAGTATGCGCCTACACGAAGACCGAAACAATCCCGAAGTGTGTGCTGTCCGCAGATTTTAAGAAGGACGAGACCTCCCATTGGCACACCTGCACGAACGAAGGCTGTCCCGAAATCTACGAAAAGGCTGACCACACGTGGGACGAGGGCGAGATCACGACCAAGCCGACGCAGGACGCCGACGGCGTGAAGACCTTCACCTGCACGGCGTGCGCCGCGACAAAAACCGAGCCCGTCGTGTTTACGGGTATGTCAAGAGCCGAATGGACCGCCGCGCTTTCCACGTCCGCCTTTGAAAACTTCTCCTACGTCGAGAAGGCGACCATCTCGGCGACCGGCTTTTCCATGGAGGTAGAGGAACACTATAAGTTCACCGCCGACGACGCCTGGATCAAGGTCGTTATGGCGGGCACATCCGAGGAGACCTATGCCCCCGACACGGAATCCGCCATTGAGGCACGTATCTCGCTTTTGGAGTCGCTTAAGGCAATCGCGTCCTACTCGGCTTACGAATACGACGCAAAAACCAAGACCTATCAGGCGAACAGGCAGATCTATATAGCGGCATACTCGGCATCTACCTCCGATGTCTCCTTGACCTTTGAAGGTGACAGACTCACCGAGATCCACTACTCCATCTCAGTCGTAGAGAACGGCATCCCCCTTCTCGTCACCGCGTCCGTGATCATCTCGGACTACGGCACCGTCGTGCTTCCCATCCCCGAGGGGCCCTCGAGCGGCGGCTCGTCGGAGCTGTAATATAAAAAACGGGCAGTCTCACTTAGGTGCGACTGCCCGTTTTTGCTTACCGAAAAAGAAAAACCCTCAAGCAAGACTGCTTGAGGGCTGAAGGGTGAAAGATGGGATTCGAACCCACGGCCTCCAGGGCCACAACCTGGCGCTCTAACCAACTGAGCTACTCCCACCACGTCGAAATCGACTCAACGGGTGATATTATACCACGCCTTTTGCCTTTTGTCAATAGTTTTTTTGAAAAAAACGCGTCAGTACGAAAACTTTTTCTTTTTCAGCAAGGGAGCGCCCCCACAGGAGCGCTCCCCATTTCTTCAGTTCAATCCCGTTTCGCTCGATTCGCATTCCGCGGTGAGCCTGCGGAATTCCTTCTTCATTCCGATATAATCGGGAAGCACCGTAAGCAGTCCGAGCAGCCACGCGAGTGGCGACGCGAAGCACATAATGAAGAATCCGGTCTCGGTTCCGAAAAGATTCAGACCGTTCATCAGGAACAGAACGAGCATCGAAAGTCCCGCGCGTCCGACGACCTCGGTAAAGCCCGAGATCATCGTGAAGGTCGTTCTGCTCACAGCCTGCAACACGTTCTTATAGATCACGAGCGGAGATAACACGAAGGTGAGAACGGTGTTCGCAAGAATATACAAATATGCGTTTTGCACCACCGATTCCGCAACGTCCCCCGCAAGCAGGGTGACGAAAGATTTTCCAAACGGGATCATGATGACACACGCGATCACGCTCCACCAGAAGCAGATAGCGTTCGTCTTTCTTCCGCCCTCGATGACACGCATATACTTCCCCGCTCCGAAGTTTTGTGCCGCAAATACCGAGGCGGCAGAGCCAAAGGAAAGGATCGGCATAGTGACGAAGTTCTCTGCCTTTGCACCCGTGGTGTGTGCCGTCACGTACTCCGTGCCGAGTCCGTTCGTTACGAACTGCATCACGATACTGCCGACCGACAGCACCATATTGAGAAACGCCATCGGGATGCCTACCTTGAGAAGGCGGGCGTTCATTTCTCTGTCCCACCTGAGATCGGACCTTGAAATGTGAAGAATCGGTTGCTTCCACTTGATATAGATGATACAAAGAAGCCCCGAAAGAAGCTGCGCGAGAACGGTCGCAAGCCCTGCACCATCGGTATCCATTCCGCAAAAGCCGATCAGGATGATGTCGAGGATAATATTGATCACACACGCGATCACAAGAAAGTACAGCGGTGTACGAGAATCTCCGAGTGAACGGATTATATTCGACAAAAGGTTAAAGAGTGCCGTCGCAACGAGTCCGATAAAGATCCAAACGATGTAGCGGTAGGAGCGGTCGATGATGTCCGCAGGCGTCTGCATAAGCGTGAGGATCGGACGCGCGAAGACCGCACAAAGAACCGCCATCGCGACCGAAATGATCGCGGAAAGCCAGATGCTCGCGCCAAAGGCACGCTTCACTCCCTCCTCATCACGTGATCCGAACTGCTGGGCGGCGATAACCGAAAAGCCGATCGTGAGGGACTGGATCGCACCGCTTGCAAACCATATGAGCGAGCTCGTCGCACCGACTGCGGTGTACGCCTCGTGACCGAGGATACGCCCGACGATGACCATATCGGCTATATTGTAAAGCTGCTGAAAGGCGTTCCCAATGAGGAACGGCAGGGAGAACAGAAAAATTTGGCGAAGCGGAGAACCCTTCGTTAAATCGTTCATACGACCCCTTTCTCCTCCGCGACATGGAGGCTGTGACGATGTTTGAGCCAAAACGGCGAAACCACCGTTGCGGTCATTATAACCGACAACGGGGGCATTGTCAAGACAAATTCCAGAAATAAAAAAAGAAAAATTTTTCATTTCCCTATTGACAAACCGCGCGTTTAGTGGTATGATATATAGGCTGTGAGCGTGCGGGTGTAGTTCAATGGT
>JAZSIN010000176.1:0-2280 GCA_045533845.1 Eubacteriales bacterium
TTTGTCTTCCTAAGCCCGCCTTGGCCTCCGACTCCCACTCTCCGAAAACGAGCCCTGCATCACCGCGAGCGGTGCTTGATCGCTCATATTCAGAGGGAAGAGCACCGTGTCGGGAAGCCCGCCGCCCTCCTCCATTGCGCATAGAAGATCGGCGATGCGGAAAACAGGGAAACCGCCGCCGACTGCGGCGTATCCGCCCGCAGGTCCTGCTACGCGAGCAAGTCGCGTACTCGTTTTTCTCTTTGCATCCATATGAAGCAGGAGCGTCCACCCTCTCTTTGCGTACTCGACGCCGAGGCGCGAGAGGAGATCGGTCTTTTTGCCATCCGCATCGCTCTCAAAGAAGCCCGCGTCAAGCGCGTGGTCGGCAACGCGGCAGCCCACCGCCGAGAAACGGTCGAGCAGAACCGATACCGCCTTGATATACGTATCGGGATCCTTAATCTCCACACCGGTCTTCCCGGAAAGTGCCTCGGTCAGATCCTTTGTAGGATCAAGCAGATTGTCACCGCGCAGGGAGGGCGCAACGTGCTTGCCGTCAAACGGCGAAAGGTCATCGAGAATCGATGCCACGGGAGACTGATACTCGATCCCGAAGCGCGCGAGGATCGCGTTGTTCGAGAACTCACGCGACGCAAGCATTTCATTACACTTGTCGTAAACGTAGCGCGCGTTATCCTTCGTCAGGATCGCGTCGATCCCAAAGATCTGCGAAAGCTCCATTCGCGCCCAATCGTATACGGGATTTCCCGCGATCAGCGGGAAAATCTCACAGAACTTTTCAAATTTCTGAAAGGGATCCGCCTCCCCCGTAATGAAGTGCTCGTCAACGCCGCAGATCCGCATCAGACGGTGCTTGTAGGGATCGCACGCGAGCCACAGCTCGTAAAGATCCGTAAAGCGCTTGTCGGATGCAATGTCGGATACCGACAGATGGTTGTGAAAGTCGATGATGGGGAGGGGCTTTGCATATTCGGAATAAAGCTGCTCCGCATTTTTCGTTTTCAGCAAGAAATTATCCTTCATTTGCTACCCTTTCCGTTACAGACTTCGTCATTTTCAACATTTTCGGGTGGTCGAGCTTCTTATCGCCTCTGTGCCAGTTCTCCCACTCGCCTACTTCAAGGATCTTGCGGTCCTCAATGATCGCTTCGACGCACGTTGCGCCGTACTTGCCCGCTTTGACGCGAATATCCTTCGGAAGCGTCTCGTCGGTCAATTCGATGCAACAAGCGCACCACTCGTAGAGCTTTTGCATATAGTAGATCTGATGCTTTAAGAACTGTTTGAAATAGAGCTGAAGCTGACCGCTGAGACGTGCATCCATCTTCTCTGCCTTTTCGTAAAGTGCCGCGTATTTTACTGCGCTCTCCTTGAAGCGTCGAAGCGTTTCGGCGTCCGGGGGAGGAAGCTTGGTGTACGGCTTTCCCTTCAATACGGCTTTTCCGAAATACGCAAGCTGTCCGTCGCCTCCGACGGTACGGGTGAAGGGCAGGGAGTCAAACTCGCGGTAAGCGAAGCTCCACATCATAGCGCCTCGCCTTGAGCCCTCATCGCCGAGATCTGCCAAAGCACCGTAATATTCCTGTCTCAGTGCGTTGACCTCATCGCCCATTTCTCCGAAAAGCTCTCGGTCGAGCCTCAAAAGCTCCTCGTCTGCGTTGAAGTCAAGCGGGGACTCCATAATTCTCGCGTTTAGGATCGCGGAAATGTGGAGCGGACGGACGTTTGAAATATTGAGGATCGAATAGTAAAGATTGTCGAGCTTTTTCGCATCGTGATAGCAATACGCCATTTTTTTCGGCTCACAGCCCTCTGCAAAGTGCGGACCGATGTGCTGGAACGCCACGTGATAGTAGATACCGTATTTGCGATCCTTCTCGTGGGGGACGGTGTAGAAATCGGTTCCGAACATCTGGTCGGGACCGTGATCCGCGAAGATCACGATCGTGCCCTTCGGAAGCGTCAAATATCCGGCTTGGTAAAGCTCCGAGCCTTCGTTCCAAAGCGTTGAAGAGCTGTAGAAATTATCCGTACCCGTGACTTCCTTAACGATTTCGTATTGCGTTCTGATCGCATCTGTAATGATCGCGCCGCGCGCCTCCATCGAGGTGGGACAATTCGGATCGGCAGCCCATACCGCCTGATCGGCCTTTCCGCGAAGTCCGAACTGCCAGATCAACCGATCGTTGTACTTTGCCCATTTCTTTGCATAGTAGCGCCAGATCTCCTCCATACGTGCGCGGTTGGTGATGAAGGATACCGTTTCGTCCTCGCGAC
>JAZSIN010000027.1:0-3397 GCA_045533845.1 Eubacteriales bacterium
AGACCGCTTGGCCTCCGACTTACTACGTGTTCGATCCTCGTGTCTATTTTCGCCGTTATTTCGGTGAAGAACGGACGGTGGACGGTCGGTACGCCTTCCTCATCGATGAGGGACACAATCTCCCCGACCGCGTGAGGGCGATGTATTCCGCGAGCCTTCGGAGGCGAACGGTCGAGCAGCTCGTCGGATCGCTCCCTGAGGGGGAGACGATCCTGTCCGGTATCCTCAGCCGCCTTCTTGAAGGCTTCTGTGCGCTTCGTGCGCTTTGCTCAGATACGCTTCAGAGAGATCCTTCGGGCGAGGAGAGCGGCTTTTATATGAGCAAGGAGGCGCCGCGCTTTTTCGACGCACTTCTTGAAAAAACGTCGGAATCGCTTCGGGATTTTCTGAAGGGGACGCGCGACGTACAGTTGAAGCGGGCGGTAGACGACCTCCTCACGGAGATCCGTCTTTATCGACTTCTCCGCACGTATTACGACGAGTGCTTCCTCACGATGGTTCGGGTGCGCGGAGGCGACGTGGAGGCGTGTATTTTCTGTCTCGATCCCGCGCGGGTTCTTGACGAGTGCCTCAGCCGCGCGCGATCTGTGGTCGTTTTTTCTGCGACCCTGACGCCGCTCGATTACTACGTAGATCTTTGCGGCGGCTTCAAAAAGGCGGAAACGCTCTCGCTTCCGTCTCCGTTTCCGCGTGAGAATCTGTGCGTTGCGATCTGCGACTCTGTCTCGACGCGCTTTGAGGATCGCGGGAGGTCCTATCGAAAGGTCGCATCCCTGATCGCCGCGACCGCGTCGGGACAGGTGGGAAACTATATTGCCTACTTTCCGTCCTACGACTACCTTTCAAGCGTTGCGAAGGTGTTCAGGGAAAAATATCCGCGTGTCGAGCTGATCCTGCAGAAGCGCGGTATGACGTCTGCGGAAAAAGAGGAGTTTCTCGATTCCTTTTGCGACGACGGTCGGCTTCGGATCGGCTTTGCAGTGCTCGGGGGGTCCTTTTCCGAGGGCGTCGACCTGCCGGGGAAGCGACTGATCGGCAGCGTGATCGTCGGAGTCGGACTTGCCGGACTCTCGGAGGAGAGCAATATTCTCCGAGATTACTACGAGAATAAGTGCGAGCGCGGATATGACTATGCCTACACCTTTCCGGGGATGAACCGTGTGCTGCAGGCGGCGGGGCGTGTGATCCGGACCGACCGCGATAAAGGCGTGGTCGTGCTGATCGACGACCGCTATCTCCTCCCGCTCTACAGAACGCTCCTTCCACCGCATTGGGAAAGGCTTCAATGTGCAGGGAATTCGTCTTCTCTTGCAGAAATTCTGCGCAGATTCTGGAAAAATGTGCAAGAATGATGGAATTTTTGAATGAAGGGCGAAAGAATTATTCAAAAATGCGAATTTAATTTTAAAAAAGCCCTTGATTTTTACAGTTTGTTGTGTTATAATACAAGCATTGTAAAAAGAGGGCTTTTTTGTCGGCTGTATTTTTTTGAAGGAGCCCTATGAAAGGACGCTGTTTTTTATGAAAAGCTATGAATCCCTGTCACGCGAAGAGCTGCTCGAACTGAAGGAGGAGCTTGAAGCGAAATACGAGGCGTACAAGGTGCTTCAGATCGATCTCGACCTCTCGCGCGGAAAGCCGGGAAATGCACAGCTCGATATGATGACCGATATGCTGACCTGCATCTCGACGAGTGCCGATTGCCGCTCAAAAAACGGTGTTGACTACCGAAACTACGGTCTTCTCGAGGGTGTTCCCGAGGCGAAAAAGCTCTTCTCCGACCTTCTCGACATTCCCGAGCATCAGATCTTCGTCGGCGGCAACTCGTCGCTCACCCTGATGTACGACGCGGTTGCACGCGCAATGCTGTACGGTGTATACGGAAGTGAAGCGCCCTGGTGCCGTCAGAATCCGAAATTTATCTGCCCCGCACCCGGCTACGACCGTCATTTCTCGATCTGCGAGTCGCTCGGCATTGAGATGCTGACCGTTCCGATGACGCCCACGGGTCCCGATATGGACGAGGTCGAGCGCCTCGCTGCATCCGATCCGTCGGTCAAGGGCATTTGGTGCTGTCCGAAGTACTCGAACCCCGACGGTATCACCTACTCCGACGAGACGGTCGAGCGTCTCGCGAAGATGCCGACTGCGGCAAACGATTTCCGTATCTTTTGGGATAACGCCTACTGTGTGCACGATCTCTTCTATCCCGAGGGAGTCGATCATCTCGCAAATGTCTACGAGCTCTGCCAGAAGTACGGTACCGAGGATCGCATCTTCTTCTTTGCATCTACCTCGAAGATCACCTTCCCGGGCTCGGGCGTTGCGATCTTTGCAGCGTCGGAGAAGAATCTCGATCAGATCCGTCCGATCCTTTCGGCACAGTGCATCAGCTACGATAAGCTGAATCAGATCCGTCACGTCCGCTACTTCAAGGGAGATGCCGAGAACATCCGTAAGCATATGCGCGATCTCGCGGACGTCATCAGACCGAAGTTCGACATCGTTCTTGAGGTTCTTGAGTCCGAGCTCGCGGGAACGGGCGCCGCGCATTGGACGAAGCCGCGCGGTGGCTACTTCATCAGCCTCTACACACTTGACGGCTGTGCAAAGCGCACCTATCAGCTTGCGAAGGAGGCGGGCGTCACGCTGACGACCGTCGGCGCGACCTACCCCTACGGCAAGGACCTGCACGATTCGAACATCCGCATCGCGCCCACCTATCCGTCGGACGGAGATCTCCGCACCGCGATGTGCATCCTCTCCGCCTGCATCAAGCTTGCTGCCGTTGAGAGGCTTCTTGGGGAGTTCTGATGGGTCGGCTCACGCAGAAGGATAAAAATCCCTTTCCGTACAGCGACAGCAACAAGCGTTATTACTCTTACGACTATTGGTTGAAGCAAACCTTCGGAGGAAAGTGCGCGAAGATCCCGCTCGATGCAGGCTTCACCTGCCCGAACATTGACGGGCGGTGCGGGGTCGGCGGCTGTATCTATTGCTCGGGACGGGGAAGCGGGGATTTTGCAGAAAGCCCTACGCTCTCCCTCACCGAGCAGTATCATATTACGAGAGAAAAGCTCAGCCAAAAATGGAGTACCGAGCGCTGCATCCCATATTTTCAGGCGCATACGAACACCTATGCGCCTCTCGCTGTTTTAAGGGAAAAATACGAGGAGGTGCTTCGACTTCCTTACGTCGTCGGAATGAACATCGGAACGCGAGCGGATGAGATCGAGTTGGAAACCGCCGCGTATCTCGCAGAGCTGTCGGAGCGCACCGTCCTTACGGTCGAGCTCGGACTTCAGTCTTCAAACGACGAGACGGCGCATCGCATCAATCGCGGACACACCTTTTTGCAGTTTCTCGAGGGTTATCATCAAGTCGGAGGCCAAGCGGT
>JAZSIN010000067.1:0-3325 GCA_045533845.1 Eubacteriales bacterium
CGCTTGGCCTCCGACTTCGAGATCGGAGAGGAGAGGGATATCCTGATCTCCTTCGTTTCGCAGGCTCTCACCGTATCAATGAGGAAGCGGTTGTTGAAGGCGATCGTCAGATCGTCTCCCTCCTGCTCCACCTCGATCTCATCGTAGGTGCTTCCGGCTGCAGACGTTGCCATGATCTTCAGAACGCCGTCCGAAAGAACGAGCTTGACGTGCGAGCGAACGCTTCCCGCGATCCGTTCCTCGGTGACGAGCGCTGCTCTTTCGAGTGCGGAGATGAGCACGCTCTTGTCAAGCGTCACGAAGATGCGGTGATTGCGCATCAGAATGCGGTCGTAATCAATATAGTCACCATCTACGAGGCGCGAAAAGAATATAACGTCGCCGATCTCGAAGACAATGAATTTACGGGAAAGATGGATCCGTACCTCGTCCTCCTCGCCGTCCGAAAGAAGACGCTGTAATTCGTTTACGGTCTTAACGGGAACGATGAAGGAGAACTTCATCTCGCCGTCGCTTTCCTCTCTCTTGTCCTCAACGGGCGTCTGTACCGTACAGCGCGCAAGCTTGAAGGTATCACAGGAAACGAGGTGAAGCGTATTTTCAGTGACCGAGAAGTAGCATCCGTTCAGTACGGCACGTTGGTCGTTGATTCCCATCGCGAATGCGACCTTTGACAGCATCTTCTTCAGAATGCTCTGTCCGACCGAGAAGCCACGTTCGGTCTTCAGTCGCGGAATCGTCGGAAAATCCTCTCCCTTCATTGCATTCATCTTGTGGGAGGATTTACCCGAAGAGATACAAGCGATCATCTTTTCGTCGACCTCAAGCGTGACCTCATCTCCCTCCATGACCTTCAGGGTCTGCATCAGCTTCTGTGCTGGGATCGAATAGATGCCCTCGCGCTCGACCTCTGCCTCGGTTTCTCTCCGTACGCCCTTTTCGGTGTCATACGCGGTGAGAATGCAGATGCCCTCCGCCTTTGCTTCGATCAGAATGCCCTCGGTCGAGGGAAAGGATGTCTTGCCGACCGCACACATCATAGGGGAGATCGCCTCAATAGCGGCGGTTCTGCTCATCGTGATTTTCATATTGTAGATTACCTTTCTCTGAAAATGTACTTGATCCGGACGGGACAGGGCGTCGCCGTCTCGCGCTATGCGCGATAGAAAGAACGGTAGAATGATAGATTTTGTAGTATTAGCAGTAGGGGCTGTCGGAACTGATGAAAACTCCCGAAACTCCCGTACAGCAAGGGATACGCGCATCCGACCCTTGTTAAGAAGCGGTGGAAAACAAGGGAGCAACAGAAAAAGCTCTGTCCCGTTAAATAAGGAGAAACGGGAAGAAACGCGCGTTTACGCTTAAAAAGCGTCTTCTGTGGAAAAACGGAAGGGAAAAAAAAGCACCTTTTCGGTGGAAAACCGAGTGTGAAAACAAGAAAAAATTTCACAAAAAGGGAGCATGGGAATATCTCCGAAAAAGTTTTCCACAAGAGACAAAAAATAAAGAAACAAAGAAAGTGAAGAGAGGAGAAAGACGGGAATGCCGAAGAAACGGCACTCGGTCAGCAGAAGAAATAAATGACCCTGAAAACAAAGTGATAGACCGCAATGACGATCTTATAGATAATCCACAGGGTTTTCCACAAGATGTGGAAAACTGTGGATAATATCTTAAAAAGTCCTCTGAAAAACCAAAAGTATTTGTTATAAAAGGCCGTTAAGATTTGAAACATATGTAACCCCGCCTTTTCTTATGAATAAGCCCTTAGTCGTTATTCTTCAGTGCCTTCAGCATCTCGGTGACCTGGAAGCTGTAGGCGGTATCCGAAAGCATACGCCGTTCAACCGTCTCGCAGGAGGCGATGACCGTCGTGTGGTCGCGGTTGAAGAGCTTTCCGATATTCGGAAGCGACATTTCGGTGACGTTTCGTATGAGATAGACCGCAACGTGACGCGCGGTCGCGATATCCTTCGTTCTGCGCGCGCCGATCATATCGGATTTCGGGATCCCGAAGCGCTTTTCGACCATTTCGAACACGCGGTCGATGGTAACGCTGACGGGCTCCTCGCTTCCCATAAACTCGGTGATACAGGACTGTGCCATCTGCATCGTCACGGGCTCTCCCGTGAGGAAGGTCATTGCACTCAGCTTCTTCGTCACGCCCTCAAGCTGACGGATATTAGAGCGCAGATTTTCGGCAAGGAACATCAGAATATCGTCCGAGATCGTAAGTCCCGTCGATTCACACTTCTTCTTCAGGATCGCGACGCGAAGCTCGAGATCGGGCGGCTGAATATCTGCGATCAGTCCCCATTCGAATCTCGTCTTCAGTCTGTCCTCAAGCGTCTTGATCTCGCGGGGAGGACGGTCGGAGGTCAGAATGATCTGCTTATGATCCTCGTACAGCGCGTTGAAGGTATGGAAGATCTCCTCCTGCGTTGAGTTCTTGCCCGCGACGAATTGGATATCGTCGATCAGAAGAACGTCGCAGCTGCGGAATTTACTGCGGAATTCGGGCATTGCCGAGCGTGCGATGCTCTCGACGAGCTCGTTGGTAAATTCTTCCCCTCGGATATATTGAATATTCACACCGGGGCTCCGCTTCCGGATGCAGTTGAGGACGGCGTACA
The DNA here is from genome assembly GCA_045533845.1 of Eubacteriales bacterium. Taxonomy (GTDB): domain Bacteria; phylum Bacillota; class Clostridia; order Oscillospirales; family CAG-272; genus JAZNOQ01. Next base: position 2,634 of record JAZSIN010000067.1, read on the forward strand.
TCAGATGCGTCTTGCCGAGACCGCTCTGTCCGTAGATAAAGAGCGGGTTGAAGTTCGACGCGGGGTGCTGTGTGACCGCGATGCAGGCAGAATGCGCGAATTTATTCGACGAGCCTACGATGAAGTTGTCAAAGGTATATTCATACGAGGAGGCAGGGAATACCGACCCCTGCTGCTTCGGTAGGAAGAATTCCTTCGTCAGGGGAGAAACCGGCTCCTCACCCTCGCGGAAGGGATAGACCTCGCGGTCCTCCTCGGGGGTGAGGGGACGCGTATCTATGGTATCGGGCTTGTCGTTCTTGATGGTCTTAAAAAGGAATGCGGGAGGCTCCTCGCTGCCCGGATCGAGATCTCTGATCCTTCTCTTGAGCTTTTCAACATCGGTCGGTTCACCGTCGAATACGAGATAAACGCGGACGGGGAAGCCGAGCGCAAGCTCGAATGCCTTTTCGACGCCCTCGCGATATTTTGTATTGATCGAGTTATATTTAAAGCCCGAGTCGGTCGCAAGCGTTACCGATTCGTCGTCGAGATCACGGATGCGGACGTCCTCGAAGATGATCTCCAGAATATGGAGCGGATAGATCTCCGCGAGCTTTGTTTTTGCCAGATCCCAAAAGCGGTCAAGCTGTTTTTGTTGCATATTTTATCGTCCTTTGCAGTGTGCTGCTATAATAAATATATATATAATA
>JAZSIN010000292.1:0-2927 GCA_045533845.1 Eubacteriales bacterium
CTTCGCCCACCGAATGACGAGCAAACGCCTTCGGTGGGCGTATTTCAAAAAGCAGAGCCGCGGACCGCGGCAGAACGGAGAAGCTATGGCAAAAAAGGAAAAGATCGGCTATAAGCCGATCGACAACGCCTATACGAGGGACATCGACGCGTGGTTCATCATCCTGCTCCTTGTCGTCTTCTTCCCCGTCGGACTCTATCTGATGTGGACGCGCACCTCCTGGCCAAAGTGGCTGAAGGCATCGGTGACCGCGCTGTTTGCCGCGCTCTTCTTAACGAAGCTCATCTCGACCTCCCTGCAGGCTCGAAGAGGCACGGGGCAGAACAACGAAACGACCGCTTCCGCAGCAGTCGATACCGTATCGGACCATCTCTTTCTATACTTCTCCGAACCGAACTTCTCTCCTTCTCTCTGTGCTGAACGCCGCATCCCACGCATACAATTTACCGTCGACCCCAACGCCTCTACGAAAGTGAGTGACCCCGATCCATGGAACAAAAAATGAAAAACCTTGCCTACTACTGCGGCAAGATCGATCTCATTGAAAATATGACCATCCCGATGACCGACCGCGTCTCTTGGTTCGGCGACGGCGTATACGACGCGACCTGCACGCGGAACGGCGTGATCTACTGCCTCGACGCGCACGTCGATCGCTTCTTCCGCTCCGCTGCACAGGTCCGCATCACGCTTCCCTTCTCGAAGGAGGAGCTGAAGACACTGCTCACGGAGCTCGTCTCACGCGTCGACACCTCCGAAACAAACGGCGAGACCTTCCTCTACTTTCAGGTCACGCGCGCCGCAGGGATCCCGCGAAACCATCTGTTCCCGAAGGACGATTCGGTAAAGCCCTGTCTCTGGGTAACGGTCACGCCGCGTAAGCTTCCAAGCCTTTACGACAAGAAAAAGCTGATCTCCTACGAGGACATCCGCTTCTATATGTGTAACGTCAAGACCCTCTGTCTGCTTCCGAGCGTGCTCGCGGCGCAGGCGGCGGAGGACGCGGGCGCAGACGAATGCGTACAGTACCGCGTGAACTGCGATGGCATCGACAAGCGCGTGACCGAGGGCGCACACACGAACGTGCATTGCCTGAAGGACGGCGTCCTTTACACCGCTCCGCTCGACAACCTGATCCTCCCCGGCATCGCGCGCGCGAATCTGATCCGCGTTTGCAGAGAGCTCTCTGTTCCCGTAAGAGAAGAGCCCTACTCGCTCGACTTCCTGAGAGAGGCAGACGAGATCCTCGTGACGTCAAGCTCGAACTTCTGCCTCACCGCGACGCACCTCGACGACGAGGCGGTCGGAGGCAAGGCGCCCGCTCTTCTCGCAAGGATCCAAGACGCGCTCTACCGCGATTATCTCGACGAAACCGACCGCTAAAAAAATGGCTGTCTCACAAATGTGAGACAGCCATTTTTTATTCTCCGTCGATCAGCACGCGCAGACGGTTCGCCTGCATATATGCTCTTTCGAGGAAGCCCTCCTCGGAAAGTCCGCTGTAAAGCTCCCTCTTGCGACCAGCAGTCTCGAGCATAACCGAGCCTTGATAGCCCGACGCGCGGATCTGCTGTGCAACGTGCCCGAAATCGATCAACCCGTCGAAGGGCAGATAATGCTCGTCAACGTTGTAAAGGCATCTGTTGTCGTGAATGTGGAGACAAAGAAGTCGGTCACCAAAGAGCGGCATATACTCGCGTCCGGGCGTAAAGCACGCCTCGTGTCCGTTATCCCAGCAGAAGCCGACGTGCTTCTCGGTCAAGTATCGCTCCATCAATGCCGCGATATTGCCGATCTTACGTTGGTTCTCCATCGCGACCTGTACGCCTGCGGCACCCGCATGGCGGATCAGACGGTCGAAGCGCTCGACACCGACGTCGCAGATCATCGGTGCGGCAACACCCGAGGAAAGATGTACAACGACAACCGGAATCTCATTTCTCGCACAGCAATCAACCGTAGCGAGCATACGGTTGAGCATCTCCTCGCCCTCTTCGCCCTCTTCCCAGATCGTATTGATCCCCTTGAACGGCGCGTGGATAAAATCGTAATCAAGACCTGCAGCGCGCACCTTGGGTGCAAGCTCGTCAATACGGCCGGGATTCTCAAAGGGATCCGCAATTCCCGTATGGGTAGCATCAAAGCCGTACTCCTTCAGACGCGCGAGGACTTCCTCGTCGGTCTTGTCCTTCGGGCGCTCTGCGCGAAAATTCATTCCAAGCTTTCTCATACCATATTCCTTTCTGCATATAAAATCTGTATATAAAAATTAATGGAATTCGGTTTTACCGTCCTCGAGGTACATACCAGTGCGGACGATGCGGTAGGATTCCTTCGAGAGATCTCCCGAAAGGAATCCCGTTTTCTCCTTGATCGCCGTCATCAGATACTCGGGATTCAGATAGCTTTCCCCCGCAGCAGACAGGAGTGCCTCCATCTCGATCCTTCCGTTTTCGGGATTGAAGGAAATCGAAAGCGAGCGGACGAGGGGCATAATGTCAAGCTCCTTCTCTCCCGACTTCGTCTTCTTCTTCATCACGACGGGTGAGCGGAAGAGCTCGCGAATCCTCGTAAACAGATCCTCCGCGTCCGAAGCGGGATCGATCTCGTAATGATAGGACGCCCACTTCACCGCAGTCAGCTTCTCCTTCGCCTCGTATACGTCGAGAACACGGAGCTCATCGGTCAGCTGAGCATTCAGTCGTCGCTTCATCTCCGAGGGAGAAATATCCCGCTCGACGCGCACGTCGAGATACTCGCATTCGCTCTCGGTTCCAACTGAAAGCGGAAGCGCGAATACCATCTTCGCGTGAGGGTTGAAGCCCTGCGTGTACCACAGCGGAATGCCCGCACGAACGAGCACACGATTCAAGCTCCTGAGGAGGTCGAGGTGCGAGATGTACTGCAGACTTCCCGTCTTACGGAAC
>JAZSIN010000192.1:0-4694 GCA_045533845.1 Eubacteriales bacterium
AACAGCTGATACTCGGGATACTGCATCACGAGTCCAACGCGGAAGCGGATCTGTCTGATCTCCTTCGGCTTTTCCCATATATCCTGCCCATCGAGCAGAACGCTACCGGAGTGCGGTCTTTCGAGCCCGTTGAAAAGCTGAACGAGGGTCGATTTCCCGCTTCCTGTGTGACCGATAATGCCCGTGATCACGCCCCTTTCAATATCGAGCGTAACGTGGTCGAGTGCGGTCTTTTCATAAGGTGTCTTCGGGCTGTAGACGTACGATACGTCCCGAACCGAAAGAACTGCTTCACCTCCTTGCATCGACGGCACCTCCCTTCTCACCGCGGACGGAGCGAACCTTTTCAAGCGCGCGAGCGATCGCCGCAGCGCATTTCTTTGGCGTCGTGCAGTCTCCCTCGATGGGAAGTCCCTCTGCCTTCAGCGCCTCGGCAAAATCGACGCACTGCGGCACGTCGAGTCCGACGCTTCGCAGAAGCTTCGATTCGGAAAATACTTTTTCGGGCGTTCCGTCGAGGAGGATTCTTCCATCGTCAAGCACGATCACGCGATCCGCCTCCGCCGCCTCGTTCATATAGTGCGTGATCGTGAGGATCGTGATCCCGTAGTCACGATTCAGCATTCGCATCGTATCGAGCACCTCGCGACGTCCAATCGGGTCGAGCATCGCCGTTGATTCATCAAAAATCATACATTCGGGCATCATCGCAATGAGCCCCGCGATCGCGACGCGTTGCTTCTGACCACCCGAAAGGCGGTGCGGCTCGTGGCGCGCGTATTCGGTCATACCGACGACTGCGAGTGCATCATCCACGCGCTTACGGATCTCCTCGCTCGGCACGCCGAGGTTCTCGGGGCCGAACGCAACGTCCTCCTCAACGATCGTTGCAACAAGCTGATTGTCAGGGTTCTGGAACACCATTCCGATCCGCTTGCGGAGGTTGTACAGGCCCTCCTCGGTCATTTCCTCGGAGGTGATATCCCTTCCGTCGATCAGGATCTGTCCCGAGGTCGGCTCAAGAATCATATTGAGAAGCTTTGCAAAGGTCGATTTTCCGCTCCCGTTGTGTCCGAGAACAGCGACGTATTCTCCCTTATTTATCGTCAGACTGAGTCTGTCAAGAACGGGAATCGGATCACCGTTCGGCAGAAGCCGATCCTTCGCGCCTTCATCGTCATAGTGGAACGACAGGTCGCGCGTTTCGATAAACGGAGTCTCTCTGTTCGTCATATCCGAATTTCCCCCTTTCTCTATATTCTGTGGTTCATTCCGTGATGATCTTACGTCCGATACCAACGGGCGCTTGCTCCGCACGGGAGGAATCCGCCCGTTGCGGTTACGGGGAGCGCGAGCTCGCCCGATTCGAGTCTGCCGCCGAAGCGATTTTTCACGCGGCGGTCGAGGATATACTGCATCGCGAGCGGGGAGAGCCCCGTCGTGTAGGAATTGATGAGGAAGAAGAGGGGGGCGTCGGAAAGCAGCTGTGATGCGAGCGTGATAAGCTCGTCCACGCATTCCTCGATCTTCCACACCTCCCCGCCCGGTCCTCTGCCGTACGAGGGCGGGTCCATAATGATCCCGTCATAATGATTTCCGCGACGGATCTCACGCTCGACGAACTTCTTGCAGTCATCTACGATGTAACGGATCGGCGCATCAGAAAGTCCAGACAGAACGGCATTTTCCTTCGCCTGTGCAACGATCCCCTTTGCGGCGTCGACGTGGACGACCGATGCACCCGCATTTGCCGCTGCCATCGTTGCGCCACCCGTATAGGCAAAAAGATTCAGCACGCGAATCGGACGCTTCGCGTCGCGGATCAGACCACCGAACCAATCCCAATTCGCCGCCTGCTCGGGAAAAAGCCCCGTGTGCTTGAAGCCCATCGGTCGGAGCACGAAGCCAAGCTCACCGTAGCGAATGTTCCACTGCTGCGGAAGCTTATTCTTCACCCACGCGCCACCGCCCGTATTCGATCTGCGGTAGACGCCGTCCGCGCGCTTCCACATCGGGTGGATCGCGCTGTTTTTCCATATAATCTGCGGGTCGGGACGAACGAGGATCAGATCTCCCCACCGCTCGAGTCTCTCGCCGTCGTTCGCGTCGAGCAGCTCGTAATCCTTCCAATTATCTGCACACCACATAGTCTCTGTCTCTTTCTTCTTTCCGTTTTTCCTCCGACCGATCGGTCAGAAGGTGGATTTTTGATTATAGTAGTCGCGGAGTCGCGAGCCGCCCGTATGCGCGTGGCAAACGGCGATCGCAAGCGCATCCGCGGTATCGTCGGGCTTCGGCGGCGCTTTCAGCTTCAGAATTGAGGTCACCATCATAATGACCTGCTGCTTTTCTGCCTTTCCGTAGCCGCACACCGACTGCTTGACCTGCATCGGCGTATACTCGTAGAGTCGCACCCCGTTGACCTTCGCCGCAAGGAGAAGAACGCCTCGCGCTTCGGCGACGCGGATACCCGTCGTAATGTTCTTGTCAAAGAAAAGCTCCTCGATCGCCATCTCGTCGGGTCGGTATTTTTTTATGACCTCGCATAAGTCCTCATAGATCATCTCGAGGCGCGTCGGCGTGTCGATCCCCGCGGGAGTCTCGATCGAGCCGTAGCCAAGCACGCGGAAGCGTGCGTTTTCATATTCCACAACGCCCCATCCGACGATCGCAAGACCGGGGTCGATCCCAAGGATCACCAAACCGTAAGCACCTCCCAAAGCGCACTTCGCGCATTATACTACTCTAATATAACAGTATAACACATTTTTTCCCTTAAGTCAAATCCTTTTTTACAGGATTCCGGAACTTTTTGTGTTTTTTTAGAAAACCTTCTGTCCGGATACGTTCTTCCGGAAAAAAGATGTAAAAAAATCGGAACTTTACAGAAAAATCATTTACAAACAAGGAAAATTGTGCTATAATTATTTTGTAGTGCGTTTATCAAATAAACGACTTTCGGGAAAGGAGGCGTTCCCCCTTGAAGATCATTCACTTCACGACCGACGACACACTTGAGCTCAAAAAGAATCATCCCTGCGGCGCGCGTCTGTTTTCGGTCCTTCGGATAGGAAGCGAGGTACGCATCCGTTGCCTTGGCTGTGGGAGAGATATGACGGTTGAACGAATAAAGCTCGAAAAATCGATCAAGCGCGTCATTCCTCCCGCCTCCCCCTTGGAAAAAGCATAAAACCTTTACGAACCGATATTAAAAATCACATTCAGGAGCAAAACGTAACGATGAAATCCATGAAAGCAACCTCCGTAATAACCGAAGACGGACTTCTCTCCCCCGAGAAGAAAAGCCTTGCCGCGCGTCTCCGTTCCTTTTTGACGAAGAATCCGCATACCTATCTTCTGTATTCCTTCCTCGTTCCCTTCGTTCTCATGTACCTCATCTATCTCGCGATGGGTGTACATCCCTTCGGAGACGGATCGGTCCTTGTCCTTGACCTAAACGGACAGTATGTCTCCTTTTACGAGATGCTCCACGATGCACTTCGCGGAAACACGAGCCTGATCTATTCCTTCGAGCGTGCACTCGGTGGCGAATTTATGGGCATTTACGCCTACTATATCGCCTCTCCCTTCTCCTATATCGTTGCACTCTTCCCGAAGAAATATATTCTCGAGGCGCTCCTCACGATCTTTCTTCTGAAGTCGGGGCTCTGCGGTCTTACAATGGGCTGGTATCTGCACAAGAACACAAAGGAGGGCTGTCGCAACAAGATCGCGATCGTGACCTTCTCGGTGCTCTACGCGATGTCCGCATACTGCGTGGTTCAGCAGAACAACTCGATGTGGATCGACGCCGTCATCTGGCTTCCCGTTCTCACCTATGCGATCGAGCAGCTCATCAAGAACGGTCGCTATAAGCTCTTCGTTCTCATCCTCGCACTCACGCTCTGCAGCAACTACTACATCGGATATATGGTGTGTATTTACGTTGCGGCTTATTTCTTTTACTACTACCTCGCCTTTAACGGAAAGGCAGGAGGCGAATACGCCGTAAACAACCCGCACGGAGAGCGCAACCACTTTACGAAATCCCTCTTCCGTATCGTCCTCTACTCCCTCCTTGCGATCGGCATTTCCTCTGTCATCGTCTTCACCGCATACTACTCGCTGAAGTTCGGAAAGACCGATTTCTCGAACCCGAACTGGGCGGTCACAGCAAAGTTTGAGTTCATGGAATTCCTGACGAAATTCCTGCCCGGCTCCTACGACACCGTTCGTCCCGAGGGTCTCCCCTTCGTCTACTGCGGTCTTCTGACCGTGATCCTGCTTCCGATCTACTTTCTGTCGAAGAAGTTCTCACAAAGAGAGCGTATCGCATCGGCTGTCTTCATTCTCTTCTTCGTCCTAAGCTTCGTGATCTCGGTACTCGACCTCATTTGGCACGGCTTCCAGAGACCGAACTGGCTCAACTACCGCTATAGCTTTATGCTGTGCTTCTTCCTCGTCGTTCTGGCTTACAAGGCGTTCGGAGAAATCCGTCGAATCGACAAAAGAACCATTCTCCTCGTTTGCTCCGCGCTCGTGGGATTCGTGATCGTTGCGCAGACGATGACCTTTGATTCGTACACCGAACGCGTAGACGGCGCGGCATCCTTCGGGCAGAAGCCCCTCACCTTTGAAACGATCTTCCTGTCCCTGCTCTGTATTCTCGCGTATCTCATCATCCTTGCAGTTGT
>JAZSIN010000004.1:0-4334 GCA_045533845.1 Eubacteriales bacterium
AATGGCCGCGGCGAAGGGGTCGTGCTCAGCCTGACTGAGCAGATCAGCGGCAACGTAGGCGGGGTTGGCGGTTTTATCGGCAATAACCAGCACCTCGCTGGGGCCGGCCACCATGTCGATGCCCACGTGGCCGAAGACCTCGCGCTTGGCGTTGGCGACGTAGATGTTGCCCGGGCCGGTGATCTTGTCCACCCGCGGGATGGACTCGGTGCCGAAGGCCAGCGCCGCCACGGCCTGCGCGCCGCCGACCTTGAAGATGCGGTCAACTCCTGCGATCTTTGCCGCCGCGAGGATCACGGGATTGACCCGTCCGTCCTTCATCGGAGGCGTGACCATTACGATCGTGTTGCATCCCGCAATCTTTGCGGGGACCGAATTCATCAGCACCGACGAGGGATACGCTGCCGTGCCGCCCGGAACGTAAAGCCCGACACGCTCGATCGGCATAACGCGCTGACCGAGAACGATCCCCTCCTTGTCATCAATCACAAAGCTGCTTCTCTTCTGATGAATGTGGAAGCTGTAGATATTTTCCTTTGCACGGCGCATCACGTCGAGGAATTTTTCGTCGACGGATGCAAATGCCTCGTCGATCTCCTCGGCGGTCACCTCAAGCGAGGAGAGTGCCACCTTATCGAATTTTTCACCGTATTCGTACAGCGCTCTGTCGCCGTTTTTTCTGACGCATTCGATGATTTCTCTGACGACTGCCGAAACGTCGATATCAGCGTTCGGTCGCGCGAAGATCTCGTCGTTTGCGACCTCGCCGTATTCATAGATGCGAATCATAGTATACCTCTGCTCATCCCTCTGCGAGAAGCTTGTTCACTTCCTCGCACATCCGGATGATCTCACGATTTTTGAATTTATAGCTGACCTTGTTCGCAACGAGCCACGCACTGATCGGCACGATGGTATCTCTCGGCTCAAGGTCGTTTTCGTAAAGCGTCTTGCCCGTCTCGACGATATCGACGATGACGTCGGACAGTCCGAGAATGGGGACAAGCTCGATCGAGCCGTTCAGCTTGATGATGTCGATCTCGCGGCTCTTGCTCGCGTAAAATCGCTTTGCGATGTTCGGGAACTTCGTCGCGACGCGGAGTGTCCGTCCGCGATCGTCACAGAAGTCTTTCTTGCACGCGACCGCCATACGGCACTTGCCGATGCCGAGATCCGCGAGCTCGTAAATGTCGGGGGAATACTCGAGAATGATGTCCTTCCCTGCGATGCCGACGTCGGCGGCGCCTCGTTCGACGTAAATAACGACGTCCGAGGGCTTTACCCAGAAGTAACGGATGCCGAGCTCCTCGTTTTCGAAGATGAGCTTACGGTTCTCCTCCTTGATCGAGGGGCAGGCGTAGCCCGCCTTTTCAAAGATCCCGTATGCCTTTTCGCCGAGGCGTCCCTTCGGGAGCGCAATATTAATCCACTGTTTCAAGGAGTCTTGCCTCCCTTCCCTGCATTCTGTAAAGTGTGCGGCAACGCGTCGCGGTCTCGCTTTCGCGCTCGGCGCGTACCGTTTTTCCGTCCGCTTCGAGCTTCTTCACCGCCTCTATCACATCTCCGACGTCGCTCTCGTCACCGTAAAGGACGACCGCGTCGGCGTCGAAGCGCTCTGCGGGAGCGGACAGCGCATCGATCAGCTCGGGATAGACCGCAAAGCCGATCGCCTCCGCTCGCTTACCCATTTTCCGAAGCAGACTGTCGTAGCGTCCGCCGAGGAGGATCGCCTCGGGGATCCCGTCGACGTAGCCGCGGAAGATGATGCCGTCGTAGTAGCTACGGTCGGCGGAGATCGAAAAGTCGACGTAAAGTGCATCGGAAATGCCCCACGCCTCTGCGGCGCGCATAAGCTCCAGGAGCTCGTCGTACGCCGCCTGCATCCTGTCGCCGGAAACGAGGGCGGAAAGCTTCGGAAGTGCCGTCGACAGCGGCTCATAGATCGACGTTGCCGTCGTTACACGGGACGCGTCAAGCCCTCTCTCCGAAAGGAAGGCGGAGAGTCCCGGAAGATTCTTGTTTGCCACGAGGGAAAGCACCGCGCTGACATCGCCCTCCTCAACGCCGACCGACGCGAGGAGACCAAGCAGAAAGCCCATATGCGAGAGGTCGAGCACGTAGCGATCCCCAATCAGGGAAAGGCTCTTCGTCGCAAGCATCAAGACCTCGCCCGTGAGGTAGGGATCGATCCGTCCGATGCATTCAAGTCCCGTCTGACCGATCTCGCGGAAGCCCTCTGCCTGCCCCGAGGTGCGGTAGACCTTCTCGCTGTAGCAGAGCTTATGCGTTATGGTCTCGTCCTCACCGACGTTCTTGACGATCGAAAGCGTGACGTCGGGCTTCAGCGCCATCAGTCTGCCGTTCGTGTCGGTAAAGGTCAGAATATTTTCGCAGATGAGAAAGCTCTTATTGTGTGCATACAGGTCATATTCCTCGAATTTGCTGACCTTGTAGCTCGTATATCCGTATCGGTGGTAGAGCGCGCGAAGACGAAGCACCGCCTCCTCGTTCGTGCGCAGGATCTCCTTCGGGAAATTCATTCTCTCGTTCCTCTTTTCGTTCGTTTATCGATCCTCAAGACGCTTCAGCGTCTTCGCGTAGCCGCCCGATCCGCAATGGTAACAGCGATTGACGCGCCTCATCGTCGCCGTGCTTGCACCCGTCTCCTCAACGATCTTACTGTATACCACCTGCTCGGAGAGCCTCTTCGCAACGAGAATCCGCTGTGCCATATCGGAAAGCTCCTTTTTCGTCAGAAGATCCTCAAGGAATGCGTCGCATTCCGCTTCGTCCGAGAGCGCCAGGATCGCCTTGATCAGCAGCTTGTAGCCTTCGTTTTCTTGAACGTTCATAGTCGTTGTCCTCATTTCTGTATCCGTCTCGTGGGGAAAGCCTCCCCCTACAACAAAATACTTTAGTATGATAACACACTAAAGCGGAAAAGTCAAGCGTTTCTTGCATCTTTTTCGCGTTTTTCGTGATTTTGTAAGCATCCGCACAAAACTGCCATACGCCTCCCCGATTTCTGTGCAATTCGACACGAATTTATATATGAGGAAGATAAGGAAGCCGTCTGCCTTATGCTGCAGACGGCTTCCGCGTTTCTCTTACTCCGAGAAAAGGTACTTCCCTCCCGTGAGGGTCGCCTTTCTTCCCGAAGGAAGCGTAACGTACGCCGTCACGCCATCGGGAATCTCAAATTCGTAACAGACGACATCGTCCTTGTAGTACCAATACGAGCGGATCGTGCCGTTTCTCGAATCGATCGAGGCGTCGGCGAAGCCGAGTGCCTTATGGGGATGCGGCTCGATCGTGACCTCCTTGTATCCCGCGCCCGCTTCGGTCGGCTTGATTCCCGACGAAACAGAGAAGATCCAATCGAACACCGATCCGTACGCGTAGTGGTTGAAGGAATTCATCTTGACGCTCCAGAAGCTTCCGTCCTCCTTGATGCCGTTCCAATGCTCCCACATCGTCGTTGCGCCGTGCTCGACCGAATAAAGCCACGAGGGGTTCTTATTCTGGAAGAGCAGCGTATACGCGAGGTCGGTACAGCCGTTTTCTGAAAGCGCGTGAAGGATGTAGGGAGTGCCGACGAAGCCCGTCGTCATACGGTCGTCGTTTTCGCGGATCAGCTCTGCGAGCTTCTTGATCAAAGCGGGACGCTCCGACTCCTCGCAGAGATCGAAGTGCAGGATCAGAACGAGTGCGGTCTGCGTCACGCCCTTCCGCACCGAGTCAGCGGGCTTTTTCGAGATATTCGGGTAGCCCTCGGTCAGCGGGAATTCGGATTTCGGCATTCCATTCTCCATAAAGTAGGAGCGGAACGCCTCGCGCACCTTTGTATAAAGCGCACGGTAGGCGCTTACGTCCTCCCCGATCACCTCGCCTGCCTTCACGACGAGGGAGGTCGAATAAGCGAAGAAGGCACTTGCGATAAGGTCGTTCGAGGTCGCGCCGACATAGGAATCCTCCCCCGCGTCCATCGCGAGCCAGTCACCGTAGTGCCTGCCGCTGAGCCAGAGATATTCCTCCGGACCTACCGTTCGGAGGTAATCGACCCACGCCTTCATCATCGGAAAATGCTGCTTCAGAAGCTTCTTATTGCCGTATGCAAGGTAGATCTGCCACGGCGCGATGCAGGCAACGTCACCCCACGCCGCCGAGATGCGCGTCCCATTACGGAGCGAGTTCGGAACGACGCCGCGGACGGCCCCCCCCTCCTCCTTCTGCTCAAGCGCAACGTCACCGAGCCACTTTTCAAAGAATCGTTCGACGTCGAAGTTGATCGCGGCAGTACGACAGAAGACCTGCGCGTCACCCGTCCAGCCGAG
>JAZSIN010000058.1:0-3131 GCA_045533845.1 Eubacteriales bacterium
CGCGGTCCTTGCTGTACGGCTTCCTTATCTTCATCGAATCGTAGTCGTAGGTGCGCTGCTCCTCAAAAAGCGACTTTGTCACGTTGCTCTTGCGGAGATAGACGATCCCTTCACCGCCCGCCTCCTCGATATACCGCGCGAGGAGGACCGACGAGGATTCGTCGCTGAAGTCGGTCCTGATCCCGTCGAAGAGGGAGGAGTAGACCGCCTTCAGATATTCCTCCGAATAGACCCTTTCCGCTCTCTCCTTGATCGAATCTACCGAAAGATACTTTGCGTCAAGGCGCACGACGTCGTAGTTTTCGTTGTCCTTTTCGTCGTACTCATATTCAAAGATCGGCTCCTCGTAGCCCGTGAGCGCGTAATAGCGGACGCCCTCCTCGGTCGTATAAAGCACGTCGGAGGATGCCTTCAGGGTGGAGATCGTCTCCCCCTTTTCGTTTTTATAAGCGTACCCATCGGAAAGGAGCAGTGCGGGGATCTCCTCGCTCGCCTTCTCTCTCTTCAGCGCGTAGGAAATCTCGGTCACCATATCGTACTCGGGCTTTCCGTTTTCGTCCTCTCCCTCGGGCAGGTAGTAGGTCGTGCTGTACTTGCAGATCCATACGTTTTCCCCGAGTACCTTTGTGAGCGACGGATCCTTATAGAGCCAATAGTACATACGGAACATACTGCCCTTTTCCTCGTAGAGGGTCTCGGGAAGATCCTTACCCGTGGTCTCCCTGAAGTACGCGACGTACTCGTCGTTCTTTTCCTTCGAGTAGATCAATTCACCAAGGCATTCGTCTCGGCTGTAAACGGGAAGTCCCACGCCGAAGAGGATCTCGTTCACCTCGAAGGAGTCCTCGATCAGTCTCCTGAACTCCTCGCGGTAGGGGGAGAGATCCTTGATCTTTTTTCCGCACGAGGAAAAGAGCGTTGCACTCGCACAAAGGAAGAGGAGACACAGGGCGAGTGCAAGGGTCCTTTTACAATACGAATTTCTTTTCATATCGGTTCTTATTCCTCGGTCGCTATTTCGGGTGCTTCGTTTTCACCCTCCTCTGCGCCCTCTTCCGGGACGTCGCCGTCCTCTGTCTTTTCGATCAGGGTGAAGTTGACGATCCTCTGATCGTTCTGCGTGCGCATGACGATAACACCTGCGGCGCTTCTCGAATAGACGGGGATCTCGGAGACGCGCGTTCTGACGATCATACCCTCATCGGTGATCATCATCAGGTCGTCGTCCTCGGAAACGGTATTGATGCCCGTCAGGTAACCCGTCTTTTCGCTGATGTTGTGGCAGGTCACGCCAAAGCCGCCTCTGGACTTCATCTGACGGAATTCTTCAAATTCAACTCGCTTGCCAAAGCCCTTTTCGGTGACGGTCAGAAGCTGCTTTTCGTCGTCCACGAGGGTCACGCCGACAACGTAATCGTCCTCGCGGAGCGAGATACCGCGCACACCGCGCGCGTTTCTGCCCATACAGCGGACGTTCTCCTCGGAGAAGCGGACCGCCATACCGTTGTGAGTCGCGATGATGAGATCGTCGTGTCCCGTGGTGTGGTGTACCGACAGAAGCTCGTCTCCCTCGTCGAGGTCGACCGCGATCTTACCACCCTTACGCTGATATGCGAATTCGGAAAGTCGCGTACGCTTGATGACGCCCTTTCTTGTGACCATCATCAGGTAATCCTCACCCTCGAAGTCGGGGACCGAGATCATTGCCGTGACCTTTTCTCCCTCGTTCATTTCGATGAGGTTGACGATATTCGAGCCCTTCGCCGTTCTCGACGCCTCGCTGATGCGGTACGCCTTGACCGACTGTACGCGTCCTCTGTTCGTAAAGAGCATCAGGTAGCTGTGGCTATGCACCGAAACGACGCGCTCGATGTAGTCCTCCTCCTTCGTGCCCATACCGATGATGCCCTTGCCGCCGCGTCTCTGCGCCGAATAGGTATCGGCGGGCTGACGCTTGAAGTATCCTGCGTGCGTCATCGTGATGATGCAGTTGTGCTTCTCGATGAGGTCCTCCGCCATGATCTCCTCCTCAATGGGGAGGATCTCCGTGCGGCGCTCGTCCGCATACTTTTCGCGGATCTCGAGCATTTCCTTCTTTACGATCTCGCGGACCTTTCCCATATCGGAGAGGATCGCTTCAAGCTCCTCGATCAGCGCGTGGAGGCGGTCAAGCTCGTCCTCTACCTTCTGCCGTTCAAGTCCCGTGAGCTTACCGAGCGTCATTTCGACGATCGCCTGCGCCTGAATATCGTCAAGACCGAATCTCTCGCAGAGGATGCGCTTCGACTCGGGGATCGACGGAGAGGTCTTCATGATCTGCACGATCTCATCGATGTTGTCCATCGCGATCTTATAGCCCTCAAGGATGTGTGCGCGCGCCTTTGCCTTTGCAAGATCGTACTTCGTACGGCGGACGATAACCTCCTCCTGATGGCGGATGTAATGGTCGAGGATCTGCGGCAGGGAAAGCACCTTCGGCTCGCCGTTCACGATCGCAAGCATATTGACGGGGCAGGTATCCTGCAGCTGGGTGTACTTATAAAGCTGGTTCAGAATGATCTGACCGTTCGCGTCCTTCTTGTAGTCGACGACAATGCGCATACCGTGTCTTCCCGACTCGTCGTTGACGTTCGTAATTCCCTCGATGCGCTTTTCCTTTACAAGATCGCCGATCGTTTCACACAGATGTGCCTTGTTTACCTGATAGGGGATCTCGGTGAAGATGATACGGTGCTTCTCCTCCTCGATGTGCGCCTTTGCGCGTACCATAATACGTCCCTTACCGGTCGTATACGCCTCGAGAATACCGTTCATACCGTAGATGGTAGCGGCGGTGGGGAAGTCGGGACCCTTCACGTATTCCATCAGCTCGGGGACCGTACAGTCCGGGTTTTCCATACGGAAGACCGTCGCGTCGATGACCTCGCCGAGGTTATGCGGCGGGACGTAGGTCGCCATACCGACCGCAATACCGACCGAGCCGTTTACGAGCAGGTTCGGGAAGCGCGACGGAAGGACCGAAGGCTCTTTTCTTCGGTTATCGAAGTTCGATACGAAGGGGACGACGTCCTTTTCAAGGTCGCGCATCATTTCGTCCGAGATCTTCTCGAGTCTCGCCTCGGTGTAACGGT